>CAZJOU010000165.1:0-4605 GCA_964547685.1 uncultured Treponema sp.
GAAATAAAAGCATTAAATAGCGGAGAAATTTCCATACATTCAAAAAACGTGGTATAATTTAGTAATTAAAATTCGATTTTTAGATAATTTAGCAAAATTGTCTTCATTTCCGTGAAAAGCCGTTTTTGCTACGCACGGTGCAGGCTGTAAGGAAAAAATTTATCTTACCGGTTGCTAACGCAACCTCAGCCCTGCAAGTGCTCGCAAAAGCCGTTTTTCACTCCATTCAGACAATTTTTATTACTTTCGAAATTCGACTTTTAATGACTAACCAGCGATATAATTACAGAAGGTGCGTAATGGCTGATAATTTTGAAGATGAAATAAGCAAACTACTAGAAGATGTTGATTCTCCAGATAGCGAAGGCGTTGATGTTTCCTCTGAGTTTGAACCAAAAGGGAACAGCTCGTTTTCTATGCAAGATTACACAAAAACCTCAAAGCTTTTTAATGAAAAACTAAAAGAAGCACCAAAAAGAAAAGGTTCAATTCACGAAGTTGATTTAAGTCGCCATAACTTTGATGAAATTACAAAGTTTACAGAAGATGTTCCGTCTAAAGTTTTTGAAGACAAATCTTACTACAAAACTTGTCTAACAGGCGAAAATGCTTCTGCACAGCGAGTTCATCAGTTACTTTCCAAATATTTAACTAGTCAAGATCCAAAAGACAGAACTGTTTACAGACAAAATATTATTTCTGCTTTTTGGGAACTTGTTCGTGGAATGGCGCCAAAAATGTCAGATTTAAACTTGCCAATGCCAAAAAGAATGTTAATTCGCTTTGGAGTTTTACTTCCGTCACTTTTTAGACCAGAACAAAAAGAATTTTTTTCTAAAATAATTTTCGAAAACACAACTGGCGAGCCAGTTCTTTACGAAGACGAATGGTTTAAAGAAATCGCAAGTGGCAGACTTACAAATTCTATGACAGACGAAAAGCGAACTCCAAAAAAAGCGGCAACAGCAGAAGAAGCGGCAACTATGGAACAAAATCGCTTGCAACAACTTCAGTCTAAAAATTCGGGTAAAATGCAATCTGCAGAAAACCTTGTAAATATAAAAGAAAACGAACGCAATGTTTTGGAACAAGAACTTAGGGAACGAATAGAAGAACTTCTTGAACATAATTCAATTCCAGGACTTGAACCACACAAAGCGCCTTACACAGAAGCGCAGCAAAAACTTTTTAGCGAAATTACAGATAGATTGCATAGACTTTCTAAAAACGGAAAAGAATATGTTCGTTGCTTAAAAGATTTTGAAGATGCGAAAGGAATTTACGATAGCGTAGAAGGAAAACTTTCTGAAAACGGCGGAAATCAAGAACATGCGGCAGACACAGATGCTGTAAATATTGAATTTGAAACCGTTAGACAAATGGCAAAAATGACTGTTGGTCGTCAAGGAAACCAATTCCCTATTTTTACGCGCGAATTTTACCATTGTACAGAAAAAGGAACTGGAACGCGCGAAAATGTAATAGATTTGCTACGTTGGGTAGAATCTATTGACCCGGGTGCATTTTGTCGCGTTCATAAAAATGTTCCAAATAGAATTGTTCCTTATGTTCTTTTGCTTCCAACTTATGGCGATCGTGGATTTTGCTGGGAACCATTTGACAGATATAATCGCGTTACAAGTCGCGGACGAATTGTAATTCCAATGTATCCGCGAGACTTAAAAATTGCAGTTCTTACCGCAGTTGCAGATTTGCGTTGGCAAGTTGCAAAAGAAAAAGCGTCTTACTATTGGATGGAAGAAGGCTTAACTGGTCAATACTACCAACATATAGACAGATTAAAGTTAAAAGGCGACTTAAAAGCGTTCTTTATAGAAGATTACGTTTTGTGGATGACAAAGGAATCAAACGGAGTTCAGCGACTAGACAAAGAAGTGCGCGGAATTTTCTGGCGCAATATGCCTTTTCCAGATGCGCTTAAACAAGATTTACGAAAACGAAGTCTTGTTTACGATGAACTTTGCATAAAAGATAACAACCGCGCAATGAGCGATGGATATTGATATAGCAAACGCCGTTTTGAAATGCAAAACGGCGTTTTTATTACAATTTTTCCGAAATAATTGAATTTTTAAATAGATTTTCCATTTTATGGTTTAAATCGCTTAGGCAACCTTCGCAAAAAGTTGCAACTTGTTGTCGTTCTGGATTATGTCCGAACATAATTCTAAAATTTTTGTTGTAAGTTATGCTACACGCATCGCATCTTCTTCTTTTTTCGTTTTCCAAAATTTCCATCATAACTTTTTCCTTTTTTATGCAAAACCGATTTTTAATTTTCTAGACATAGACTTACTCGACTGGTACAAAAAAAAGACTGATAAAAAATAGAAAACTTAGATTATTTTTGATTAGAAGAGATAAAAATCAACTTATCTGATTGACAAGAAGAATTTTGAGTGGCATTGATTTTTTCGTCAAGTGTCGCTGAAAAATTCATAGGCTAACTTTACAATAGAAAGCACTTCTTGTCAAACAAAAAGATAATTTTTTGTTATATTTATTAATTTATTCTACATTTGAACCGGAAATGTTTGGAATAATTGGCTTATCTGCAAGAATCATATTTTTTAATTCCGCGTATTTTTGTTTTTCGTCGCCAGAACCAAGTTCATTATCGCGATTTTTTACTTGGGCAATTCCGCGCATTTCTGCAAGATTATGATAACCATGCGTTTTCATAAAGTTTTTAAGTCCGTTTACTACATCAATAGCAACATTCGGATTTGTAAACTTTGCTTGTCCAATTTCTATTGCTTGCGCACCCGCCATTATAAATTCAACTGCGTCTTGCCAAGTAGAAATTCCACCAATTCCAACAACCGGAACTCGTTTAGACGGCGGAAGTTTATTAATTTCTTCTATAACATCATAAACAATGCGAAGCGCAAGCGGTTTTAAGCCTGGACCAGAATATCCTGCGTGAACATTATTAAAGAATGGTTTTCCCTTATCAATATCAATAGCGACTCCGTGAATCATATTTACAAGGCTAATTGCGTCTGCGCCCGCTTTTATACAAGCAATCGCAATAGGACGATTATCTGGCGCATTTGGCGAAAGTTTTACCATTAACGGCTTTTTTGTAACAGCGCGAACAGCCGAAACACAATAATATGCTGTATCTGCGCTCATTCCCCAAGCAAGTCCAGCCGCTTTTATATTAGGACACGAAATGTTCAACTCTATCATATCACATTCAGTTTTGTCCAAAAGTTTTGCACCTTCTACATAAGATTCAATATCGCTACCTGCAAGATTTGCAATTACAACAGGACCTAAATCTAACATTCCTGGCAAAAGCTCTTTTATAAAAGTCGGAATTCCAGGATTTTGCAAACCAATAGAATTCATATTTCCGCCCGGAACTTCTAGACTTCGTTCCCCTTTGTTTCCAACGCGCGGTTCAAAAGTGCAACCTTTAGAAGCAATTCCGCCCCAAGCAGTTACATCGCTAACGCCACGAAAGTTTTGTCCAAATGCAAAAGTTCCTGCACTTGCAATAACTGGATTTTTAAAGTGAACGCCAGCAATATCAACAGAAATATCTGGTTCTTCGTCTTTTTCAAGAGGTTTTCTTCGTGGCGCAGGTTTTGGAAAATCTAGAATTTTTGCGTCAAAAACTGGTCCATCTTTACAACAACGTTTTAATCCGTCTTTTGTTTCTATTGTACAACCAAGACAAGCACCAAGACCACAAAGCATTCTGTGTTCCATAGAAATCCAACATTTTATTCCAAGTTCTTCTGCAACATTTTTTACATAATTTAATGCCGGAGCAGGACCACACGCATAAATAACTTCGTAGCCCGCTTTTTGAATTGCTTCTTTAGAAAATCCAGCAGGCAACATTCCATGAATTCCAACACTTCCGTCGTCTGTTGTAATTACAGTATTTGCCGCTTTTACATATTCAAGTCCATAAGAACCGCTTTTAAAAGAAGCATAAAAATCGTAAGTTCCGTCTGGCAATGAAGAAGCAAGATTTGCAACTGGAGCAACGCCAATTCCGCCACCAACTATAGCAACTTTTGGAGTTGAACTTTTGTTGTTTGCAATAATTTCTTTTGCATCTTCCACTGGCCATTCATTTCCTAAAGGTCCAATTAAACTTAAAGATTCGCCAATATACATATGGCAAAGTTCTTGAGTTCCACGTCCTTTTTCCAAAATTAAAAATTGAACTGTAACTTCTTTTTTTCCGTCTTTATTAATTCGTTCTTCCGAATGATAAACGCTAATTGGTCGATTATAATTTGTTACGGTTTTTTTGCTACGAATAAGATAAAATTGTCCTGCTTTTGGACCAATTTGCGTAGTTCTTTCTAAAACAGCGGTTGTTTCTAGCAAATAAACATTTGGTTGCCCTTTGATTTTTTCTAGTTTTTCTACTTTTGTTTCGCCAAAAAATAACAACCCTTTTCCGTTTTCATCAATTTCCGCTAAATCCATAATTTGCTCCCGTAAATTGCAAAAAAATTCGACTTTAAATAACAGTTCCTTTAAAATATAATGATAAATAAGATTTTTTTTTAGATGAATTTGAGAAAAAAATTATCAATAATGAAAAATTTTATCAATTTA
>CAZJOU010000166.1:0-4588 GCA_964547685.1 uncultured Treponema sp.
TTAAATGCGGCTGCGATATTTCCGCAGACGCATTTTAACCTTCTTGCCGGAAGTGTATTTTTGCTAATACATTAAAACTCGACATTTGACCTATTACAAAAAATATCAATTTTCTTTGCAAACAATAAAAAAAGCGTATAAGCAAAATTCCGATTAAAAAACAATCTGCACAAGCGAAGCCCGAAACCGTTTTGCAAATCGGGTTCTTGTCGCCTCAGAAATGTGCCGGAGAAAAACACTTGATATAGCGTTTTCCTCAAAGTCTGTCGCAGATTTTTCTTATTTTTGATAACAAGCACAACAAAAACAAATTCTCTGAAACGAAGAAGAATATAATGAACAAAAAAAAACAGATTGTCAGCGGCAAATAAAAATAAAAAAAACAGATAATTTTAAAAGAATTAGAAGAACTTGAATTTAGAATAAAAGCTTTACACAAAACTTTTTTTACGAAAATACATTAATATTTTTAATAAAAATTAAAAACTCATAAAGTCTTTTTTTGATAACAGCAGCAAGATTATCTTTATTATCAATAAATATTTCTGATTTTATTTATTCTAAAAATCTGTTTCACATGAAACAAAAATCAGCAGACAGAAAAAAAGATATGCCCGAAAATACGGAACGCAGAATAAATGAAACAAACAAAACCTCAAAAAAAATATACATAAAAACAAAAGTGTTCCACATAAAACATCTCAAAACAAACTAAAACAAAGACGATAAGCCAAACAAAAAGACATCTTAGCAGACAGTTTTTTGAGATTGTTTTAAATAATCTTTCTGTTTTAATTTATCAAGAAAGCACAATGTTTCTCGTGAAACAAAAAAAATATTTCATCACACAAAAACAATCCGCAAAGCACTCAAAAACTTTTATTCTAGCCTCAACAAAAAAACGCACCTGAAAAAAATCACGCAATCAATCAAGGGGCTCTTAAAAAAAAGAGAAAAGTTTCATGTGAAACACAGCCGCCCTCAAATCAGACAAAACAAGCCTGTTTCACATGAAACAAAGACACTTATCCACATTTTGTTCACATTTTGTGGATAACTTTTTTGTTAACACCAATTCCCATTTTTTATCATCAAAAGAAAATATTAATTTCTTCGGCAATTCAAAAAAATTTCTATAAGTTTTATTTCTACAAATCATAATTTACTATAAATTTTAAACACACAAAAGCTTGCGTAAAATAAAAAAGGTCAGCCTAAAAAGACTGACCTTCTGCCTGATGTAAAAAAAATCCCCTACAATCTATTCCCACAATTATTTATTATAAACATAAACTTACATTTTGTCATTAGCAAAATCAAATAATTACAAACCATTCAATTCTATATATTATATACAAATAACCTCTTTTCAATTATAAAAGCCAATTTTAATCTTGGAAAGCCCTATATAAAATCTTCAGAAATACAACTCATATAAAATCGGCTCTTAATTGTCGTCTGGAATTTTGTCAACTCCGACAAGAATATCCGGCTCGTTTACTTTAAGAACTTTTACTCCGCAAGAAGCGGTCGCCTGTTCATTTATAGAAAACGCTTTTACTCTCAAGGTTTTTCCGTGGCTTGTCATGCAAACAATTTCGTCTTTTTCCTTGACAGAAAGAACGCCAATAATTTCACCACGAGAATCAATATTTCCGAAAATTCTCTGGCCAGAAGTTCCGCGACCATGCGGATTAAAATCTGAAAATCTTGCTCGCTTTCCAAAACCTTTTTCTGTAAGGAGAAGAATTGTTTCGTCTTGTGTAACTCGTACCGCGCCGGCAACTTCGTCGCCTTCAGAAAGTTTGATGCCTTTTATTCCGCAGCTTGCTCGTCCCATTTCACGAACTAAATCTTCATTTATTCTCAAAGCTTTTCCGCGACGAGAAATTATTACAATTTCAGATTTTCCGTCAGTTGGAATTGCGCTTACAAGTTTATCTCCATCGCGTAATTTTAAACCAATAATGCCACGAGTTTTTGCATTACTAAATTCTGTTGTCATAACTTTTTTTACAACACCGCTAGCAGTTGTCATAAATAAGAATGTGTCATCACGGAAATCGCGCAAAGTTACAACGGTTGTAATTTCTTCGTCTGCACCGATTGCAATCAAACTTTTTATATTTGTTCCACGTGCGTTTTTTGATGATTCTGGAATTTCGTGAACTTTTATCCAATATGCTTTTCCAATATTAGAAACGAACAAAATCCTATCGTGTGTTGAACCAATAAAAATTTGATTGATATAATCGTCTTCTATAAGAGAAGTGCTGTTGCTTCCCGTTCCGCCCCTGCCCTGCTTTTTATATTGAGTTACAGAAATTCGTTTCATATAACCAAGTTTAGAAATCATAACAACCATGTCTTCTTCCTTGATCATATCTTCAACGTTTATCTGTTCTACTTCGTTTGCAACAATGTCTGTTCTGCGGTCGTCGCCATATTTATCTGCAAGTTCCTGAGTTTCTTTTTTAATCAAATCAAGAATCTTGTTGTGGTCGTTTAAAAGTCCTTGCAAATAATCAATTAACGCTTGAAGTTCTTTTATTTCGTTTTGCAAATCTTCAATTTGAAGATGCGTAAGTCGTTTAAGCTGCATATCAACGATTGCTTGTGCTTGTTCATCATCAAAATTGAATCGCTTTTCCAATGCAATTTTTGCAGTTTCTGTTGTTTCGCTACCACGAATAATTTTTATAACTTCGTCAATATTATTGATTGCAGTTATCAACGCTTCCAAAATGTGCATTCGATGTTTTGCAACTTTTAAGTCGTAGATTGTTCGGCGAGTAATTACTTCGTCGCGATGTTTTACAAAATGGAAAATTAACTGCTTTAAATTAAGAATTTCCGGCTTTAGATAAGTTTGTGGCAAAACGTAATTAAATTCTGGTTCGCTGTAACGCGGTTCGCCTTCTTTTTCTTGTGGAACAAGCGCAAGATTTATTACGCCAAAGTTTGACTGCAAATCTGTTTTTGCAAAAAGTTGATTTAGAACGAGTTTTGTAATTGCTCCGCGTTTTAAGTCAACAACAAGTCTCATTCCGGTTCGATCAGAAGATTCATCGTTTGCACCAACAATTCCGTCTATTTGTTTGTCGCGAACTAACTCTTTTATGCGACGAATAATATTTGTTGTGTTGATTCCATACGGGACTTCGGTAAATACAATTGATTCGCGTCCGTGCTTATCTGTTTCTATTGTAAACTTTGAACGAATTGTAATTTTTCCGCGTCCAGTTTTGTAGGCTTTTTTAATTCCTTCTGTTCCGTAAATAATTCCGCCAGTTGGAAAATCCGGACCTTTTATGTATTTCATTAATTCGTCGATTGAAATTTCTGGATTATCAATGTAAGCACAAATTGCTGCAGCAACTTCGCGTAAATTATGAGTTGGCATATTTGTTGCCATTCCAACTGCAATTCCTGTTGTTCCGTTACAAAGCAAGAATGGAAAAGCAGCAGGCAAAACGGAAGGTTCTTTTGTTGTGTCGTCAAAGTTCGGCACCATATCAACTGTATTTTTGGAAATGTCTTTAACCATTTCTTCGGTTATTTTAGACATTTTTGCTTCGGTATAACGATAAGCCGCAGCTGGGTCGCCCGCAATTGTACCAAAGTTTCCTTGCGGAGTTACAGTTGTATATCGTTGCGCAAAATCTTGTCCAAGTCGAACAAGAGCATCGTAAACAGAAGCATCTCCGTGCGGATGGTAATGTCCAAGAACTTCGCCGACAATTGTTGCGCACTTTTTAGTTTTTCCGCCACTTGCAAGATGAAGTGTGTCCATTGCGTACATAATTCGGCGATGAACAGGTTTTAGTCCATCGCGAACATCTGGAAGTGCACGTTGCACAATAACCGACATTGAATAGTCGATATACGCTTTTTTAACTTCTTCTTCAATCGGAATCTTAATTAAAATTCCACCTTCCGGCGTTTTTGTTTGTTCTAACATTGTATAAATAAAACTCCTAGTCTATGCAAATTTGACAAATAAAAATGTCAATGCTATATTCTAAATGTGCTGGGCAACGATTTTATTCGGTTCCAGTAGTAAGGCCACCATCTTCTTTATAATAGAAGCTGCTGGCCAATTTTATTTTATGCTCAATTTGTTTTAATTTTCTTAACCCACTTGAAACAACGACTTGTATATCATCAATTGTTGGAACAACCGAAATCATTATCCTTTTTTTAGAATTTTTATCTTCTAATGATTTTATAAATAACTTAGAAAAACGGCCTTTAGAATCTATATCTTTTATTACAATCAAAGGATTTTTTAATGTTTGATATAATGCACCTAAAAGCCACTTTCTTTTTCCATTGTCTTTATCACCAAATCTTTCAAATTGATGTGGACTAAGTTTTACTTCTCCTATTGGAGTTTGAATGCAACCTCGCGGAAATAATTTATTATATTCTTCTCGATTGTATTCAACTTCAATCATCTTTTCTGAATTATTATGTAATTCTTTTAATAATTCATTTTTAATTTCATCAGTTAAAGTATATTCCATTCTTTAACTAAATATCCAAATTAGCGTAACTGGAATTATTTTCGATAAATTCGCGGCGAGGT
>CAZJOU010000167.1:0-4578 GCA_964547685.1 uncultured Treponema sp.
TCATTTATTAAGTTGTGCTTCTAGTTGCTTTATACGTTCTTTTAATTTTGAGTTTTCAACTGCTTGCTGTTGCAGTTGTTTAGCATCCTCTGCTTTTTGTTGGGCAATGCCACTTAAAACGCCTTCCTTAAAACCTTCATCTCTTGCATCGCTTAACCAAAGTGCACCTGCCATATATTCACTCCTAAATTTTTCGTTTTCCTTAAATTTTGCAACAAGAGTTTCTAATTTTTTTGTAAAAGTGTCGCAACTGCTTCCGTTTAAAAGATAACCCAAGATTGACCGAATTGCAACGTCTTTTTCGTTTTGAGCGGCTATTGCATTAAAAAGAATCTTTGTTGTTCCGTCTTCTAAAGTAAGATTTTTATCTTGTAAGCAAATTGGCTTGAATGTGTAAACTGGTAGCCCCAATTTTAAAGGGTCTTTCGTACACAAAAAGATAACATAACTTTCTTTTAGCGACCTGCAATTTTCACCTTTCATAAGTGCGTCTATATCTATCATACTTTGATAGTAACGCATTCGTCGTGATAACGCATCTGGAATTGTGGTTTGTATCTCTATATCAAAAATTCTGTCTGAATCTTTAACATATACATCTAAACGTACACCTTTTTGCGAATAGTACGGCTTGATTTCTTTTTGCAATTCTGGATATTCAATCTTTTTAATTTTGATTTTCAAAAGTCGCTCTAGCAATTCCTTACAGATTTTTGGATTTTGCATAACTTTATTGAACATAAAATCGTCTGTAAAAGTTAATTCTTCAACTGGTTTAATTCCATTCATTTTTTTCTCCTTGTGGCGACAATTTATTTTGCCTCCATATATTATTAATAGAGAAAAATTGCAAATTCTGAAGTGATTTTATAAAAAAAATGAAAAAAAACAGAAAAATTTTGTGTTATCTGCGGAAATTAACACAAGCACCCAAAAATTGTTCAATATTAATTATTATTGTTATCGCTATCTGCTGTTCTTGCCCCAAATTCCTTTTGTCTTTTTCGCACTTCTTGTATTATTTCGTTATCTTTTTCTAGTTCGTTAATTAAATCCCAATGCCAATCTAAATCTTGTTTTTCAAAAAGATCTGGTGGATTTGGCTTTCTTCTAGAATTTGCTTCTTTTACAATTTCCATAAGTTCTTCTGCGCTAGATTTTTCTTCTACTTTAGAAAGATATTGCGTTCCAAGTGCAAGAATTGTTCCATTTTCATTTATTACGTATTCATAAGGAAAATCGTTGTATTTTTCTACGTTACGAATATTTGTTCCGCGCCCGCTAACACAAGTGTAGTTTGCACCTGCGCTAAAAATGTGCTTATTTATTGTGTACAATATTCCTGCATCAGAAAAAACTGCTTTTGTGCTTTCGTTTGGCATATCTGTAAGCCAAAATCTAAGGCTGTACGCACCATTTTCTGTTATGTACCAAGAATTTATGTTTTCTTTATTTTTGCGCGGGCAAATTCGTATTGAATCTGCGCAATTTAAAACTTGCCAATAGCCAAAAATTCCGCTTTCGTTAGATTCGGTATTTTCCAAATTTTCTGTTTCGTTTGTAGTATCAGTTTTATCGTAAGGAATTTTTATTAAAAAATTAACGTAAATTTTATTATTTATTAATGCAATAGGAATAATTGATTTTGTTTTTTCGTCAATTTTAATTTCCATTTCCCAAGCCGAAACATTTTCTGCAATTTGAACAAAATTGACTTTATAATCGTAACCAGTTTTTTGCGTTGCAATATTTCTTGTTCGTTCTTGAATATTCTTAAAACGCTCTGGTTCTTCCGCTCTGTCGTAATACCAACCGTAATATTCTTTTAAAATGATAGAAATTTCATCGTTTCCGCCAAAAAAAATAATTCTATCGTTAGCGGTCCAAATTCCTTTTAATTCATCGGGAATTTCAGAAAAAGCAAAACCAAAAGAAAAAATCGCAAAAAACAAAAATAATAATTTTTTCATATTTAATTCCTATTTTTGTAAAATTATAGATTTTGAGAAATATTTACGTTCTGTAAATTTTTTGCAAAACAATAAAAATTGAAAAAACTGTAGTGAAAACCGGCTTTGCACACGTTTGTTGGTATGTGTGTTGAGCGTGGAACGCGAAACTCACGGGCACCAACACCACGTGATGCAAAACGGATTTTCACGGAAGTTTTTGCAATTTTTTATTTTGTAGATTCCGAAATAAATTCGGAATGACATTTCTCATAACCTATAATTTTCTAAAAATATTCCTTTTTCTACATAATCGGAAAAAAAATAAAGTTAGTTTATGCTAACTACTTGCATAGTTTTTATTTTTCTTGTATAAATAATTAGTTAGCAAATGCTAACTTTAGAGGTTCTATGAGTTTTGAGCAGATTTTTGTAAAGTGTGCGTCGCCTGCGTTGTGCGGAATAAAATCTGCAAGCCTTTTTTCTATGAATATTGATATTTATGGAAATGGTTCGGAAAAACTAGAAGAACTAATGTCTTATTTTTCGGAAAAAGGAATTTTTATATTTCCAATTCAGAAAAAAGATAACAGAATGCTTTTTTTTGTTTACAATCGTAAACTTTTACGCGAACGTTGTTCTTCAAAAAAAGCAATTCAATATTTAAAAGAAAAGAATTATCCAGTTAAAAGCGGATTTGATTCAATTCTTTTGGAACTTCTTTCAAGGCTTATGACAAATAAAACTTTTCCGCACGAAGTGGGATTTTTTCTTGGCTATCCTTTGGAAGACGTTATTCAATTTGAAGTTCAGCACGGAAACGGATTTAAGTTTTGCGGAGATTGGAAAGTTTACGGAAATCTTAAAGATGCTCTAGTGCAAATGAACGAATATAAAAATTGCCGTAATTATTGTTCAAGTCAACTAGAAAAGGGATTTGCAATTCCACAAGTAGCTTTGAACTATAGAAAGCAATTAAAAAAATTATAATTTTTTGAGGGAAAAAATGAAAAAAGCAATCGTTTATTCAACAACAACTGGAAACACAGAAGCAATGGCAAACGCAATTAAAAAGGGCGCAGAAGCTTCTGGAGCAGAAGTTTATTTTTCTACAGCAGATAGCGCAGACGCTGCGAAAGTTCTTGCAAGCGATGTAATTATTCTTGGAAGTCCTGCAATGGGAGCAGAAGAATTGGAAGATTCAATGGAAACTTTCTACACTTCGCTTGAATCTGGTCTTTCTGGAAAAAAAGTTGCTATTTTTGGTTCTTACGATTGGGGCGACGGCGAATGGCTTCGCTTGTGGCGCGACAGAATTGCTGCAAAAGGCGCAACAGTTATTAATGGCGACGGTCTTGCTGGCCACCTTGAACCAGACGCAGACACAGTTGCTGCTTGCGAAAAACTTGGTAAAGAATCTGCTTAGTTTTTTGCTATTAGTTTAATTTGAATTTATTGAACTGCAAGTCATAAATTATAAAAAGTAAACCCGACTTTTCCACAGGATTTAAGCATATCGTTCTCCTTAAAAAGTGCTTAAATCCTGTGTTTTTTTTTAGATTACAGAGGCAGTTTCAAAAGTCGTGAAATGTCATTGCCGTGCTTGACACTGCGATGTTTGCAAAGCAAACTCGTGTAATAATGACACAGTAATTACTTTTGAAACAGGCTCTACATTATTTTCTAAGAGGTTCTTGTGCTTAGCGTTTTTTATATTTTAATAATCCCGTTTATTGGAACGTTGCTTGGCTCTTCTGTAGTTTTTTTTATGAAAAACGAACTTGACGAAGGAATTCAAAAACTTTTACTTGGATTTGCTTCTGGAGTTATGGTTGCCGCATCTGTTTGGTCGCTTATAATTCCGGCTATTTCGCAAAGTTCTAAAATGGGGCGACTTGCTTTTATTCCAGCGGCAATTGGAATTTTTTTAGGAATGTCTTTCCTTTACATTTTGGACAGAATTGTTCCGCACTTACATTTGCACGCAACAAAAGCAGATGGACCTGCAACACCTTTAGTAAAATTAAAGCGAACAACAATGCTTTGCCTTGCAGTAACGCTACACAATATTCCGGAAGGAATGGCAGTTGGTGTTGTGGCGGCAGGTTTTCTTTCTGATTCTATTCAAGTAAGTTTTGCCGCGGCGTTTGCGCTTTCTTTAGGAATTGCAATTCAAAATTTTCCGGAAGGTGCAATTATAAGTCTTCCGCTAGAATCTGAAGGAAACGGAAAATTAAAATCTTTTTGGTACGGAACTTTATCTGGAATTGTAGAACCAATCGCTGGCTTTTTTACAATTTTGCTTTCTTCTTTAATAGAAAATATGCTTCCTTATCTTTTGGCTTTTGCGGCCGGCGCAATGCTTTTTGTTGTTGTAGAAGAATTAATTCCAGAAGCTAGCGAAGGCGAACATTCAAATAAAGGAACAGTAGGATTTGGCTTTGGCTTTATATTAATGATGATTTTAGACGTAGCGTTGGGATAAATGAATGTTTTGCAAAACTATAGATTTGTAGAAAAACGGCTTTCCGCGAGAGCACTGGCAATTTTGCATTACATAAATTCCGAAATAAATTCGGAATCCTATGTTTTAGTCAATAGGCTTCACCAAAAATTTTTTCTTCAGCCC
>CAZJOU010000168.1:0-4573 GCA_964547685.1 uncultured Treponema sp.
GCCCTCAAAGTGTTCGCAAAAGCCGGTTTCTGCTCCGCACAGACAATTTTTATTATTTACATAAAACTCAATCTTTAGGCAAAATAATATTACTTAACTCAAAAGTTTCGTTTCTGTCTGCGGAATAGGAAGATAAATTAAAAATTCTGAACCTTTCCCTAATTCAGATTTAACTTGAATGTCGCCACCAAATTCTTTTATAACTTTATACGACATTGTCATTCCTAGTCCAGTTCCATTTGCTTTTGTTGTAAAATATGGTTCAAAAATTCGACTTAAAGTGTCAGGCGTCATTCCTATTCCATTATCTAAAACAGAAACAACATAACTATCTTTTACAATTGACGTTTTAAAAACAACAAGTCCTGGCATATCAGAAGAATCATTATCTTCTTCTGCGCACAAAGGAAATCTTGATTTTATTGCGGCAAAAGCATTTTGTGCAATATTTATAATAACTTGACGAAAAAGTTTTTCGTCTATCATTATGCGTTTTTTTTCTTTTAAAAATTCTGTTTTTATAATAACGTGAGCTTTATTAAATTCTGGAGCAATAAAGTTGCTTATTTCTGTAAGAATTGATTCTGGATTGCTTAGCGTAAGTTTTGCATTTACAGGACGAACTGCAAAAAGAAAATCCATAACCAAATCATTAAGTTTTTTTATTTCGTCATTTACAATGTCAAGATGTTCTTCTAGAAATTTCTTTTCTGGAAGCATTCCATCGCTTTCGCGCTTTTTATTTATTGCTTTTTGAACAAGTTGAATATGAATGGAAATTGCTCCAAGTGGATTTTTAATTTCGTGCGCCATTCCAGCTGCAAGATTTGTAAGACCAGTCATATTTTCCATTCGTCTGTCTAAAACATCTTTTGCTTTTTGCTGAGTTATATCTTCTATTTTTATAATATTTCCAGAAATTTCTGTATTTTGAACAAACGACGAAACAGAAACTGCTAAAAATCTAACAGAACCATCTGTGCAAGATGTAGAAAATTCTTCGCGCACATTAGATTTTTCCGCTTTTTTTACAGAACGAAGCCAATCTGCAATTTCTTTATCTTCGTCAAAAATATTAAAAACGCTTTCTTCTTCGTTTTTTTCTTCATCAAAAGAAATTTGCAAAAGTCGCCTAGCAGATTTATTCATTTGAATTATTCGCCATTCTTTATCTACAAGAATTAATCCTGTAGAAAGCGATTCTATAAGCGAACTTAACATAGAATTTGCGCTTACAACTTCCATTAAAACTCTCTTTACTTCTTCTGACGAAAGTTTCGGAAGCATATCAATTACACGTTCTACATAACTGCTCATTTTAAGATATTCCCATACATTTTATTTATTTTTGCTAAATCGCGAACTAAAACTTCTAGCGCACTTCTTACAGATTGATTGTAAACAGTTACGTTATTCCAGCACAACTGAACTGCATTTTGAATTTCTTTTGCAGCATTTGAGCCTTTAGGACTTGCAAAAAGTTTTTTTGAAATTTGTAAAATTTCTTTTAAGAAAATTTTAAACGCAATTCTAGGTTCAAAATCTTTGCAATCTTTTATTATTTTTGCACAATCTGGAATTTTTTGTTCAGAAAGATAACTATAAAAGTCGTTTGCATAATTTTTTAGATTTTCTGGCGTAACTGGCAAAAAAGTTAGCAAAAAATCTTCTATAGAGCCAGAAAAAGATTCATTATGAAAAACGCGAGAAATAACTTCTTTTTGTTCGTCTAAAGTTCGTTCCTTAAAGTTATAAGTTCTTACTCTAGAAAGAATTGTTGGCATAACTGCGTTTCTTTTAGAAGTTGTAAGAATAAAAACTGTGTCTTCTGGCGGTTCTTCCAAAATTTTTAAAAGCGCATTTCTAACTGGTTCTAACATTCTGTCGGCATTTTCTATTATAATTGTTTTTTTGCCATTTATAGTTTTTAAGCGCGCCCAAGACGCTGCATTACGAATTTGCGCAATTGGAATAGAATCGTACAAAAAATCTGATTCAAGTTTTTCGCAAAGCGGAACAATTTTTTCTACAGATTTTTGAACAGTAGCAAAATCTGGTAAATTGTGCGTAAAATCTAGTGGTTCAAGTTCTTCGTCAATAGAACTAACTAAAACCGCAATTTTAGAAAGTTTGTCGTCGCCTTCTAGCAAAATTGGACTAAAGCGCATTGTTAATTTTCTTATGCTTCTAATAAAAAGATAGCGTGCAGCAGCAAGATGTTTCGAATTATTCATTACAGAATTTAAAAAAGTTCTGCTAGAAGCCACAATTTCTGGAGTACAATCTTTTGGACCAGAAAGAAGAACATTTGCGCTTACAAGTGCTTTATGCTGCATACAAGAAACGCAATTACAAAGCCAATGCCCTTTTTTTTCGCCAGTACACGAAAGAATTCTCGCAGTTTCTAAAGCAGCAGTAAGTTTGCCACTTCCTTGAATTCCAGAAAAAAGGATTGCACCTGGCAAACGATTATTTACAATATCTGCACTTAAAAGCGAAGTTACATTTTGATGAAGCAAATTGTCATACATTTATGCGGCAAATCCTTTAAAATAGTCAGACGGAATATTAAAAACATTTCCAAGAAATTTATAAAAAATACTATCTTTAAAAAAGTCAGAAAAATCATAAAATTGCTGAACTTTTAATACTGCAATTACAAAAATTACAACAACCAAACCTTCTGCAATTCCAAGCAAAAAACCTAAAGTTTTATCTAAACCTTTCATTATTTCGCCTTCAAAAACTTTAGAAACAAAATGTTGAATAATGGAAAGAGTTAGAAAAACAACTATAAAAATTAAGAAAAAAGAAAGCGAAATAGACAAAACTGAATTAGAAATTGTTTGACTTACGTAAACATCTAGTTTTGGCGCAAAGAAAATAGCGGCAGCAAGTCCGCCAATTACAGAAACTTTAGAAAAAAGTTCTTTTACAAAGCCTTTAATAAGAGCGGCAACTGCAAAGACCAAAACTATAACTAAAAAACAAATATCTATTGGCGCAACTGTCATAAAATTCTCCCGTGAAAATCTAAGTTTTCAATTTCGTTATCAAAAAGCAATTCCGCAATTTTTCGCGCAGGTCGCGTTCCACTAGAAAGTTTACCATTTGCAACTTCGTAATTTTTTCTAGCATTTTCGTCTAAAAGCATTTCCAACGCAGATTTTAAGTTTTCCGCAGTTGCTTTGCCTTTTCCTAAAACTATCGCTGCACCAGATTTTTCAAAAAATTCTGCATTTGCTTCTTGGTCGCCACGAGTTCCAGAACCACAAAGTGGAATAAGAATCATTGCTTTAGAAAGAACGGAACATTCCCAAATAGAATTTGCGCCAGCGCGCGAAACAACAACATCTGCGCAAGCGATAACATCTGGCATTTCTTTGTAAATAAACGCGTAAGGTTTGTAATTTTCTTTAATTTCGTCAGAAGTTTCGGAAATGGTAGCGTCTTCTACATTTTTTGCGCCAGTTTGATGCACAACAATAAAATTTTCGCAAAGCCACTGAATATTTTCTTTTACAAGATTATTTAATTGCATTGCGCCAAGACTTCCGCCAACAACAAGCAAAATTGGCTTTTTTTTATTTTTAATCCCCAAAAATTCCAAACCTTTTTTTGAATCCGCAGAATAAAAAACAGGACGAACAGGATTTCCTGTAACAAACGCTTTTTTCTTTGCAGAATCGCTTAAAAAATCTTTTGTTTCGTTATAAGAAAGAAGAATTTTTTTTGCGCTTTTACTATTTATTTTAGTTGCAAGTCCTGGCGTAAAATCACATTCGTGCGTATAAACTGGAATTTTTAAAAGTTTTGCCGCAAAACAAGGCGGAACGCTAACAAATCCGCCTTTAGAAAAAAGAACAGTCGGTTTTATTTTTAAAAGAATAAAAAACGAAGCAAAAAAACCTGCAATAATCTTAAAAATATCAAAAAAATTCTGAAAAGAAAAATAACGGCGAAGTTTTCCGCTTGGAATTCCATAAAAAAAATCCGCAGATTTTTCACCTTTTTCGTTTACATTTTTTGTAACAATATCTTTGTCCATTCCGCTAGAATTTCCAATCCAAAAAATTTGCAACTCTTTTTTATTTTCTGCACAAATAGAACGAAGTTCATCTGCAACTGCAAGTCCCGGATAAATGTGTCCGCCAGTTCCTCCACCTGCAAATGCAACTTTTACAATATTGTTTTTTTTAGATTTTTCTACTTCAGAACTCATACAAATATTTTATTGTTCCTTATGATATTTTTCAAGAATTGAAACTATTTCTTGTTTTTTAAAAAGTTTTGCATAAGCATAAGCACTCATTCCCATTTCGTCACAAATATCTGGGTCGGCACCATTTTCTGCAAGAAGTTTTACAATATCTATTTTTTCGCTACCAACTGCAAGAATTAACATTGTTTGCCCTTCTTTGCTTATTGTATTAAGTTCTGCGCCTTTTTCTATAAAATATTTTGTCATTTCTAAATTTCCACGCCAAACGGAATCCATAATTGGTGTATAACCTCTGTCTTTAGAAACGCAATTTATGTTTGCTCCACAAGAAACAAGCCATTTTACAGCCGC
>CAZJOU010000169.1:0-4572 GCA_964547685.1 uncultured Treponema sp.
TCGAACTTAGAGTACCACTTTTGCACCTTTGATTAAATCATAGCTATATGACGTTAATTGCGACTGCGTGAAGGATTGTAAGGGGCGCGAAGCGCGCCGACGCAACGCGACGGCCGGCCGCTAGGCGAGCGAAGCGAGAGCCCTGAAAAGCCTGACCCGAGCGAAGCGAGTGGGCACGCCCAAATTATTAATTATTAATTATACATTATTCTTTACTGATTGCAAAAAATGCGGTTTCGCTTTGCCAGTTAAAAATTTGGTTTTGAGATGCGTTTTCTAGCAAAGAAATCATTTTTTGCAAATTTGGAACGCCAACTGCTTTTACCATTGCTCTTCCGTAGGCGGAATTTTCTGTGTCAAACCAGCGTTGAATTTCTTTTAGCGAAATGCGTCTTTTTTCGTAAATTATTTGACTTGCACTTTTTACTTTAAAGCCAAGTTTTCTAAACGCTTCGGAAACATATTGCGAATTCCAGCAGAAAAATGGATTTGTTTTGTCGCCAAAAAATTCGGTTTCGGCTTTATTCATTGTTTCCAAAATTTCTGCATAAGGTTCAACTGTTTTTTCCGTTAAAATCTGATTTTTTATTAATTGACTAATATGCTGCGCGCTAGACGGAATTTTTTGCGAAATTATAATATTCCAACCTTTTGCAAACGGACTTTCTTCTGATTTTGGTTCTTCTGCTTCTTTGTTTTCGTGTTGTGCAAAATCAATTTCTTTTTCTACTTGAACTTCTGAATCTTTTTCGTCTGTAAAAAGTTTTCCTTGTTGCTTTTTTGGATTCAACAGTTCAAAAACTGCATTAGAAAGCGCATCTACAGAATTTACGCTAACAAATGGGTCGCGAAAAAATATTCGGTCAAAAACTGCGCCGTTATACTGAAATTTTAAAATTAAATCTTTAAAATTTTCCGGTGTCATAAAATCTGGCGAAGAAGTTTCTGGTCTAAATTGCAAAATTGGTTTATCTAAATCGCCAAGAGTTCGCGCGTATTGTTGTAAAATTTGCATTCCTTTTTCGGAACGGCACAAACCGCAAGTAACTCCTTCTGGAGTTTTTCTGGCAACTTCCCAAAGTAAAAGTCCGTCGTCTGCGTTCCAAACCAAACATCTATAATGGCGCAAAAGGTTTGCCATTTCTATCATTGTGTCGCGAATTTGCAAAAGAACTTCGGCACGGTTAGAATCTAAGCGACTTCGCCATTGCTTATCCGCTTTGTCTAACGCAGATTCGCGCGCATTATCTATTGGGCTAAAAGTAAGATTTTCGCCTTTTTCGCTACTTTTAAAATGTTCCGCAATCCACCATTCGCTAATTGGATTTACGCCAAATTCGGACTTTTGCGCATTTTTTTCGTTCTGTGCGTTTTTAGGCAATTTTCCTAAATCTTCTAAAATGTTGCGACTTCCGGTTTGTTCTGGCGGTTCTTGTGGTTGTTGTTGCTTTTCTAAAATTGCCGCAATTTGCAATTCGCGCCTGCTAAGAACTTCTTCGCGAATTTGTTTTTCGTAACCTTGCGTGCTTGGTGTGTAAAAAACGCGCCCCATTAATGAATCTGGTAAATATTGCTGAGCAACCCAATGGTCGCGATATGCGTGCGGATACAAATATCCACTTCCGTGACCAAAACCTTCTGCGTCGCGGCTTCCGTCTTTTAGGTGATTTGGAACTTCTGCATCTTCTTTTTCTACAGATTTTAATGCGTCAAAAAATGCCATGCTAGAATTAGATTTTGGCGCAGTTGCTAAATATAATGCGGCGTGCGCTAAAAAGTAGCGACCTTCTGGAAGTCCAACTCTGTCAAAAGCGGCAGCACAACTTTCTACAATAGAAATTGCTTTTGGGTCGGCAAGTCCTGTGTCTTCGCAAGCAGAAATTAACATTCGCCTAAAAATAAAATGCGGATCTTCGCCTGCGCTAACCATTCGGGCAAGCCAATAACAAGCAGCGTCTGGGTCGCGTCCGCGCAAAGATTTTATAAACGCGCTAATTATATCGTAGTGATAGTCGCCGTCGCGGTCGTAAAGTACAACTTTTTTTTGAATTGATTCTTCTGCTGCTTCTTTAGAAATGTAAATTGTAGAACCATAAGCTGGAATTGGCGGATTTGCATCTGGTTGCCATTTTTCTGGCGTAGTTTCTACCGCAAGTTCTAGCGCATTTAGTAAAGAACGACAATCGCCATTGGCAGTTTCTACAAGATGTTCTAGCGCGCCTTTTTCAAATTCTACGTTCCATTTGCCGTAACCGCGTTCTTTGTCTTCTAGCGCCATTTTTGCCGCGCGCATTAAATCTTCGTAGGTTAGCGGTTTTAACTGAAAAACGCGCGAACGACTAACAAGCGCTTTATTTACTTCAAAAAAAGGATTTTCTGTTGTTGCGCCAATTAAAATTATTGTGCCATTTTCTACCCACGGCAAAAGCGCATCTTGCTGACTTTTGTTCCAACGATGAACTTCGTCTACAAATAAAATTGTTCGCCTACTGTAAAGATTAAAATATTCTTCGGCTTGTTTTATTGCGTTTCTAATATCTTGAACGCCAGTTAAAACAGCGTTTAAAGTTATAAAATTTGACTTTGTATGATTTGCAATTACGCGCGCCAAAGTAGTTTTTCCAGTTCCAGGTGGACCGTAAAAAATAACGGAAGTTAGCTGGTCTGCGGCAATAGCGCGACGCAAAAGTCTGCCTTTTCCAACAATATGATCTTGACCAATATATTCATCTAAGTTTCGTGGCCGCATTCGTGCAGCAAGCGGTTCGCGCAAACTTTTTGCCGAACTGAACAAAGAATCGCTTTCCATAGGGTAATTATAGCATAGGAAAGCGGTTGGCGCGTAAAAAAAATTATGCTAATGCAATATAATTACAACCCGCGTTAGGGATTGTAGCCGCGAAAGCGGGACGGACGCACGAAGTGCGGCTGGACGGAAAAATTGGCGAAGCCAATTTTATACCGCAAAAGCCCGACCTGCCGAACGGCAGGGAACGCCCAGAAAAATATTTCCACAAAACTATAAATTTAGGCTACAATGTTTGTATGAACAAAAAATGGTTTGAGGTTATCGATTTTTACAGATTAACCGGACTTGTTTGCATTTGGATTTCTTCTTGGATTTTTATGATTCCGTGGAAAGCGGATATTACGTCGCCTTATTTTGACAATTTTTGGGGCGCGCTTTTTGCTTTTTTTGGTGCTGCGGCTAAAAAAACGGCTACAATTCAGCAAACGCCAGATTTAATTTGCGGAATTTTTGCTCTTTGCGTTATTGTCGTTCTTAATCTTCGCGGAATTTTAAATATTGCAGACAATTCTAAGTTTTCCGAACAAGATTTAAAAGAACACAAACTTCTTATTGTTTGCTTAAATATTCTTAGCATAATAGTTCATACGCTTTTTTTTACGCTTCTTATTAAAATTTTTCTTTTTCCAGACAAAGGCGATTCTGCAATAATGTCGCGGCTAAAACAAAATTTTGGCGTAACAATTTTTGCCGCAGTTTGCATAACTGGAATGATTTTAGGTTCGGTTTCTATTTCTAAAATTTTGCTTATTATTTTTTCGTTTGTTACAATATTTTTAAATGTTTCTTTTGTTAGTAGCACAATGGGCGCTTGGGGATTTGTTGCAATTTTGCTTGCGGCAATTGGATTTTATCTTGAATTTTGTTTTGACAGTTTTAACAAAAAAAATCTTGCGGTAGATTTGGCACTTTTAGCCGGACGTTACGACAAACTTGAACTAAAAGCAAGCGAAGAATCTGAAAAAATGCGTTCAGAAGTAAAGAATTTTGCAAAATCTGCAATAAAAGCGGAAAAATTAGGAATTGATAAAAAATGACAAAAACAAAAGCTATAATTTTATGTTCAATTTTAGGAATTATCTTTTTGCTTGCGCCAGCGTTTGTAATTACAAGAGCGTTTAGAATAAAAAGTGGTTACAAAGGCATTTTTTGGGGACAAACTGAATTTCAAGTAAAGGAATGGGCTAAAAAAAATAACAACAAAATAACTTGGGAAAAATGTCCGCTAAGTCATTACGGCGTTACTTGCCAGCGTTTAAGTTGGAAAAAAAATGAACAATCACCGTTCGAATATATTGAATTTCAGTTTAAAAACGAAAAACTTGTTAGCGTAATAGAAACTGGACACGAAAAACCGTTCAACAAAGAAGTTTTTTATGACTACGGACGTTCAGAAAATGGAACTGATTTAGCAATAGAAACTTACAAAGAAAAAGGAACAAAATATGAACTGCGCGATTTTGTAAATTATTATTCGCCAACTCAAAAGTTTTACGGAACAAAAAAAAGATTTGCAGTAGAAATTTTGTTTAGAAAAAATCTTTCTGACATTTCTGTGCCAGAAGAAAAACTTATGTACGTTTTAACAACAGGATATTATGCGCCAGAATATTTTGAAGAATCAAAAGAACACTCCGAAAATTTTCCATCGCATAGATTTTTAGCAAATTAATGTGAAAAAAAAATTACCACAATTTCAACTTTTAGTACAAAGTAATAAAAATTGTCTGTGCGGAGCAGAAACCGGCTTTTGCGAACACTTT
>CAZJOU010000170.1:0-4567 GCA_964547685.1 uncultured Treponema sp.
TTTAAGTGCAATGGGCGTTTTTACTGCAATTCACAATTAATAATTTTTAAAGGGGAAAAGCCTTTCCCCTCGTTCAGCCGCGTTGCGTCTTCACTACCCCATTCTGTGGGGCAGAAAATTGTTTTGCTACTTGCCCCACAACGCCCCAAAAACATTGTTAAATACATTTTTTTGCTATAAAATGTCATTTGATTTTCGCAATGACGAAAGAGGTTTAATTAATGGCAGATATTCATATTTTTCCAGATGCACCGGCGGGAACTCCAAAATCTAACTTTGTTCACCTTCACGTTCACTCGGATTATTCGCTTTTGGACGGTTGCGCAAAACTAGATTCTTTAATTGCGCGTGCAAAAGAACTTAATATGCCGGCATTAGCATTAACTGACCACGGAAATATGTTTGGCGTTTTAAACTTTGAACACATTTGCCACGCAAACGGAATAAATCCAATTGTCGGCTGCGAATTTTACTGCACAGAAGACCACACAAAAAAACAGAACACTCGCTACGGAAAGCATAATTACCATTTAATCTTGCTTTGCGAAAACGAAACTGGCTACAAAAATATGAGCTGGCTTAATTCACGCGCATTTTGCGACGAAGGTTCGCTTTACTACGGAAAACCGCGAATCGACTTTGAAATGCTAAAAGAATATCACGAAGGAATTATTTGCCTTTCAGCTTGCGTTGCAGGCGAACTTCCACAAGCGGTTATTAACGGAAATATGGAAGACGCAGAAAACGTTGCCCGCCGTTACAAAGAACTTTTTGGTCCAGACCATTATTACATAGAAATTCAAAATCACGGTTTGCCAGAAGAAAAAATTGCCGCCGAAGGAATGATAAAAATTGCGCGAAAACTAGATATTCCGCTTGTTGTAACAAACGACATTCACTATATTCACAAAGACGACGCAGAAGCACAGCGAGCATTAAACTGCATTGGACGAAAAAGTTTGCTTGACGACCCAGAAAGCATTGCAAAAAGCATGGGCGGCCCAAATCAACTTTCTGAATGGTATTTTAAAACAGAAGCAGAAATGCGCGAACTTTTTCCAGACATTCCAGAAGCGTACGAAAACACAATAAAGATTGCAAATATGTGCAATCTTACAATTCATCAATATAAAACGCAGGAATTAAAAGCGTGTCTTCCTCGCTTTGAACTTCCAAAAGAATTCCAAACTCACGAAGATTACACAAAGAATCAGGATGACTTTGTTCGTTCCCTTGTAGAAAAAGGACTTCGCGAACGTTACCCAGAAATTACACCAAAAATTCGCGACAGAGCCGAATACGAACTTGGAATCATTTTTAAGATGGGATTTTCTGGCTACTTTTTAATTGTTTGGGAATTTATAAACTGGTCAAAATCAACTTGGGACAATGTTCACAATAAACCAAAACCTTACATTCCAATTGGTCCGGGGCGAGGTTCTGGCGCAGGTTCGCTTGTTGCTTATTCAATGGGAATTACAGACATTGACCCATTTAGATTCAATTTGATTTTTGAACGATTCTTAAATCCAGAGCGCGTTTCTATGCCAGATTTTGACGTTGATATGGATTTCGACTATCGCCAGGATATTATTCAACATACGCGCGATTTGTACGGCGACCCACAAGTTGGTCATATTGTAACGTTTGGAACTTTAAAGCCAAAAAACTGTCTTGCAGATGTTGGACGCATTTTAAATATTCCACTTTCTGTAGTTGCAAAAGTAAAAGAATGTATTCCAGAAAGTCCAAAAGCAACTTTTAAAAGCGCGCTTGAACCGCCAACAGAAAAGTTTCCTGACGGCGGAAAACTTATTCCTGTTCGCGAAAACCCAGAAGCAACTATTGGAATTGACCGCAACGTTTTTGAACGCTGGCTAAATCTTTGCTTAAAACTAGAAGGAATGAACCGCAACACTGGACTTCACGCTTCGGGAATGGTTATTGGCTTAACCGCTCTTCCAGATTGGGCGCCAGTTTTTAAAGATTCTAAAACAGGCGAAGTTGGCGTTCAGTACACAATGGATATTATTGAACCTTGCGGACTTGTAAAGTTCGACTATCTTGGACTAAAAACGCTTTCGCTAATTCGTTACGCAGAAGACATTATAAATCGCCACAAAAAGCCAGAAGAGCCAACTTTCGTAACAGCAAATGTTAGCGAAACCGACAGCGAAACATTCGACCTTTTTGACAGAGGCGATTCTGTTGCGGTTTTCCAGTTTGAAAGCCCCGGAATGCAAAAAATCTTGCGACAAGTTAAGCCACGTTGCATAGAAGAACTTGTTGCGTTAAACGCGCTTTATCGTCCGGGACCAATGGACTACATTCCACAATACATTGAAGGAAAATGGAAGCCAAAAACAGTTCACTATCCAGATCCATGTTTG
The DNA here is from genome assembly GCA_964547685.1 of uncultured Treponema sp. Lineage (GTDB taxonomy): Bacteria > Spirochaetota > Spirochaetia > Treponematales > Treponemataceae > Treponema_D. The sequence continues at coordinate 2,391 of CAZJOU010000170.1, forward strand.
GAAGGAATTCTTAAAGAAACTTACGGCGTTATGGTTTACCAGGAACAAGTTATGCAAGTTTCTCAGAAAATCGCAGGATTTTCGCTTGGTGCTGCAGATATGCTTCGTCGCGCAATGGGAAAGAAAAAGCCAGAAGTTCTTATGGGAAAGAAAAAAGAATTTATAGAAGGCGCAATAAAACAAGGCTTTACAGAAAAACACGCCGACGATATTTTCGAAATTATGATTCCATTTGCTGGCTACGGATTTAACAAATCGCACGCTGCCGCCTACACAGTTTTAGCGTACAGAACTGGTTGGCTAAAATGTCATTATCCTGCGGCATTTATGGCGGCAAACTTAACAAACGAAATTACTTCCACAGACGGAGTTCCTCAATACATTGCAGAAGCAAAGCGAATGGGCTTGGAAGTTGTTCCGCCAGATATTAATCAGTCTTATTCCGAATTTGACGCAGTTGGAAACAAAATTATTTTTGCGCTTCGCGGAATGAAAGGAATGGGAAAAGAAGCCGCAGACGCAATCGTAAAAGAACGCGAAGAACACGGACTTTACAAATCTTTTATGGACTTTTTGGAACGATGTCTTGCTATTCAGTCTGTTATAAAAGATGAAGAAACCGGAAAAGAAACAAAAAAATCTCTTTTAAATTCAAAAGCAGTAGAAGTTTGTATAAAAAGTGGTGCATTCGATAAATTTGGAATAAATCGCCCTACTCTTCTTGCAAATATGGAACGCGCTATGACTTATGTTCAAGACAAAATAAATGGAACAGACAATGGACAAGGCGACTTATTTGGCGACACAGACGAAAAAGTTTACGCAGATTTTGTTTTTGAAGAACTTCCAGATTTGCCAACTTTAGAAAAGCTGAACTTAGAAAAAGAAGTTATTGGAACTTACGTTTCTGGACATCCGCTAGACGATTTTGCAAAAGTAATAAAAACTTGCGTAACACTAACTTCTAAAAATATAGAACGTGCTGCTCAGGAAGACAAAGCAATAAAAGCAAGCGTTCCACCATCTGAAAGTTGGAAAAATCGAAATTCTGGGAAAACTTACACAGTTCTTGGATTTTTGCACAATCTGCATCCTATTGTAACAAAGAAAGCTACAAATATGGCTTTTGCGAAACTTCAGGATTACGATGGCGAAATTGATATGACGTTTTTCCCAAAAACTTGGGAAACGTTAAAAAATCAAATTCAAGATGGAAATATTTACGCTTTTAAAGGAAAAGTTGACGGAACTCGCGAAGAACCAAGTTTTATTGTAGACAGCATGGAAGACATAAACAACTTAAAAGAACATTCTATTCAAGAAGTTCATATTTCGCTAGAAAATAAATTTTCTTCGGAACGCGATATTTCTAAAATAAAAGATTTTTTGTTTGGACTTACAGGAAATTGCTCAGTATATTTTCATATAGATACTTCTAATGGTTCTTACATTGTAAAAGCCAACAGTTCGCTTTCTTGTCCTTCTAAGCAAGAAGTTTTAGAAAAATTAAAAGATTTAGATTTTGTAAAAGAAGTCTGGTCAGAATAAAGGAAACTTTATGGTAAAAATTCTTATTGACACATTAGCACGTCTTGTTTCGGTATATTCAACTCTTTGTTTTATTAGGATTATTTTAACTTGGTTTCCGCCTGTAAATTATAGTCCAATTGGAAAATTCTTTTCCACACTTTGCGACCCATATCTAAATCTTTTTTCAAAATTGCCGCTAAGAATTGGAATGGTAGATTTTACCGCAATGGTTGCTATTGGCGTTCTTTACGTTGTTTCTTCCATTTTAGATAGTATTTCGCGTTCCGGCTATGTTTCGCTAAGCATGGTTTTAGGGCATCTTATTTACATTATTTGGTCAATTGGTTCTTCCATTTTAACCGTAATGATTATAATTTTTTTAGTTCGCTTTTTGGTTTGCGTGTTCAGCAAATCTAGCAATCAATACGATTCTCCGTGGCAACGATTTGACGACGCAATACGAAACCCTGTATTTAAAATTTGCAACTTTTTTACTGGCGGAAGAACAATTTCGTACAAAACCGCACTTTTAATAGACACAATCGCATTAATTGCAATCCTTGCTCTTTCGTACTTTTTATTAAGATTGATTTTAGCACTTGTTGTGCTAATTCCGTTTTGATTAATAGAGCAAATGTCGAGTTTTA
>CAZJOU010000171.1:0-4560 GCA_964547685.1 uncultured Treponema sp.
GTGCTGTAGTTGTGCGTTAAAGTTAAATCTTTAACCATTCCGTGAAATTTTAAGTTGTCCGTTATAATTACGCCGTTTTCTGTAAGATTTTCTTTGTACTTTTCAAAAAATCTAATATATTGCGCTTTTGCCGCATCTATAAAAATTAGGTCGAACTTTTCGTTTGTTTGCCATTCTAAAGCGTCGCCATAAATTAGCGTAATTTTTTTTTCTAAGCCACAGTCGCTAACATTTTGTTTTGCTTGAATGTGGCGGTCTAAATCGTATTCTATTGTTGTTACGTGAACGTTTTCTTTTGTTTTTGCAAAATTTATTGCAGAATAACCAATGGCGGTTCCAATTTCTAAAATATTTTTTACATCGTGTTCTAAAATGTAGTTACACATAAATTTTAGTCCACCATCTTGAATTATTGGCATATATTCTTTTTTTGCAAAAGATTTTATTTCTGAAATTTCGTTCATAACTTTTTTATTTTATGATTTTTGTTATTTTGAAACAAGAAGCCACTGTATTTCTAGATTTGTAGAAAAATTCCCCGCAGATTGCGCGGATTTACGCAGATTTTTTGGAAAGTAATAAAAATTGATAAACAATGAGGAAGTTCTGCCGATGGAAACATCTGCACAAGTGAGTGAATAATACAAGTGTAGAATATAAATCTAGTTTGGTGGTTTCGACGTTGCTCAACCACCGCAATTATACGAACGCGGAAGCCGTTTCCAGTCGGCAGGTTTTCCGAATTGCTTTGTCAATTTTTAATTGCAAAACGACTTTTTGTAGATTCTGAATCAATTTCGGAATGATATTTCTTAAAATCTATAAATATTAGAAAACACAAATATTTTTCTTAAGTTGATTTTTTAAATTCCGATAATGAAATGAAGAAAAAATTTTTTTACAACGCGCTTTTCAAATCAAGGAGGATTTTATGACAGAATTTAAAACTTCGTACAAAGAAATTCTTAAGCAGGAAGATAAAACTTTAGCTAATGTTATTTCGTTCCAAAAAAATCTTCGCTCTTCGGTTCAGGAAAAAGATTGGTCAAAACTTATGAAAGTAATTTCTGACATTAATCTTGAAATGGACAAATTTAATCACCTTGATGAACAACGCGAAACTGCTGCCGTTTATGCAAAAGTTGACGACGCAGAAGCAAAAGAACTTCTTGCAAAAGTTCGCGGAAAACTTGTTCAAGTTAGAACAGAAAATAAAGCTTTAAGTGAATATATAAATATTACGCGAAATTTTGTTCGTGGAATAATAGATTCTGCTTTACCACAAAGTAGAGCAAAAGTTTACGGTCGTTCTGGTAAAATTTTACAAAAACAACCAGAAAGCGTTGTTGTAAATACATTGTTTTAATTGAAGAAAAAGAGGCAAATATTATGGGTTCAACATTTTCTGGAATAGAATTAGGCAAACGCAGCATAATGGCGCATACAGACGCAATTACAACTGCTGGTCACAATATTTCTAACGCAAATACAGAAGGATATTCGCGCCAAAGAGTTCAACTTAAAGAATTTGATCCTCTTTATAAGCCAGATTTGGAACGTTTGGAACGTCCTGGAATGATTGGTCAAGGGCTTGATGTTCAAAGTATTAACCGAATTCGCGACGAAATGTTAGATGAACGCATTGTTGCAAATCAAAATTACGAATCTTATTGGGACACGCGAAGCAAATATTATTCAATGATTGAACAAATTTATAACGAACCTGATGAAGTTAGCGTTCGTTCTAATATGGACAAATTTTGGGAAAGTTGGCAGGAACTTTCGCTAAATCCAGAAAGTCAAGCGGCGCGCCAAGCAGTTGTAACTCGCGGAGAATCTCTTACAGATTCTATTAAAACAAAATGGGAAAGCCTTATGGGAATTGGCACTTTGCTTAATTCTGATATAGAAGCAACTGTAAAGCAAGTAAATTCTTATGCAAATCAAATTGCTGCGTTAAATGCAGAAATTGTGCGTTCGCGTGGAATGGGCGACAATCCTAACGATTTGTTGGACAGACGCGATTTATTAGTAGATAAACTTTCTAAACTTGCAAATATTACAACAGACCAGCGCGATAGCGATGAATTTATGGTTCACTTAGACGGACGCGTTTTAGTTCAAGGCGGAGTTGCTCGTAATTTTGAACTTGTTTCGCTAACAGATAATAACGGCTACAGCAAAGTTGTTTGGCAAGATACTCGCGAAGATGCAGTTGTTTCTGGTGGAACTTTGGGCGCTTTAATTGAACTTCGCGATGTTGATATTCGTAGCGAAGTTCAGTCTTTAAACACAATGACAATGAACTTTTCTGACCTTGTAAACGATGTGCATAGAAACGCTTATGGTGCAAATAACGTTACTGGACTTGATTTTTTTGTTGAACATTCGTTTGTAGAAAATGTAAATGGAAATTTTGACCGCGATGGCGATGGTGCTTTTGATCACAGTTATATTTTCCGCTTTACAGGAACTACAAAACTTAATCCGCAAGAACAAATTGGGTTAGAAGGCGTTATGACTTTTAGCGGACCAAGCGGAAATGTTCAAGTTCCATATCATCCTACAGATTCGGTTGAAACAGTAATTAATCGCATAAATGATTCTAATGGCGAAGTAAAAGCGTATTTGGATAGAAATAATAATTTGGTTTTAAAAGGAACAACTGCTCAAAATTTGGAAAATCCAGATTTTGTAATTCGTCATGTAGAAGATTCTGGATTTTTCTTAACTGGATATTCTGGAATTCTTAGCGCAAGCGGAGCCGAAGGTGCTTATGATTATGCGCAAGCGAATGCTGTAAATGCTTTGGCTGGCGCGCAGTTTGCAGTAAGTCCGGTTTTGAATCCTGCTGGATATATTGAAGTTAATAGCGTAATTAAAAACGATGTAAAAAGCGTTGCAGCAGCGTTTCGTGATGATTCTGGAAACGTAAATACTGGCGATGGTCGCGCTGCCGTAGAAATTGCTTCTATTAGAAATACAAAAGTTATGATTGGGCATGAACGCACTTTAGACGATTATTTTGCTGACACAGTTACAAATGTTGGTCTAAAAGGAGAACAAGCAGAAAATAACTTAAAAAGTCATACTGCAATTATGGACGATTTACGAACTTTGCGCGACAGCATAAGCGGAGTAAATATTGACGAAGAATTAGCGGATATAATTAAATTTCAACACGGATATAACGCAGCCGCTAAATTTGTAACAGTTTGGGACAGTTTGATTGATACGGTTATCAATAGACTTGGAGTTTAAGAATAAAAGCGAGGTAAAATATGCATAGAATTAGTTCTGCAATGAATAATATGGACACTCAATCTGCGTTAAGATTGCAAGAAAGTCGACTAAATAACGCTAATAATCAAATTGGAAGCCAGCGACGCATTCAGCAACTTCGCGACGACCCAATCTCTGCTGGACATTTAGTCCGCTATCAGTCGTATTTAAACCGCGTAGAAACGTTCGAAAAAAACGCAAAAACACTTTCCGACGATTTTGTTCTTCGAGAAGGTTATATGTCAAATTCTTTGGAAATTATGCAACGAGTTCGCGAACTTGCAGTTACAGGCGCAAACGGAATTTATTCTAAAGAAGATATGTCTAATATGGCAGTAGAAGTAGACGAACTTTTAAAAGAACTTGTGCAAAATGCAAATGCTATTTCTAGCGACGGAAACGCTTTGTTTGGTGGCACAAATACAAAAGCAACTCCTTTTGAAGTAGAAATGGGAAACGTTCAAGGAAGTGGCGTTCCATTAATAGAAACAGTTCGCTATAACGGAAATATTGATACAAACAAAGTCGAAGTAGACGAAAATAAATATCTTGATGTAGATAACGCTGGAAACCGTGCTTTTTGGGCGGAACAGCAGCAAATTTTTGGCGGACGCGATGCAAGTGCTTGGCAGGCTGCGACAGATAGCGTAATTAGTGTTGACGGCGTAAAAATTAATATAAACGCAGGCGACAATGTTTATGCTTTGGCTAGCAAAATAAATGATTCTGGAGCCGCAGTTCGTGCAAGTATTGATCCTGTTACAAATGGCTTAAATCTACAAACAACAGATGCGCGTCAGCTTTGGCTACAAGATGTAAACGGAAATGCCTTAAATGAACTTGGAATTGTAAAAGATTCTAGCCAAAAACCGCCGTACAATCTTGGAAATAGCGTAAAAGTTTCTGGCGGTTCAATGTTTGACGTTGTAATTGCTTTTAGAGACGCGTTGTTAAAAGGCGACACAGAAAGCATTGGCGGAAGAGTTCTTGGTGCATTGGATAACGGAATTAATTCTTTGGTAACACGCGTTGCAAAATCTGGTTCTGATTACGAAAGAGCGCAAAATAACGTATTAAGAAATTCAAACACAAAATTGAATGTAACACAACAAGTTAGTAGAGAAGGAGATTTGGATTACACAAAAGCAATTACAGATTTAAAAATGCTAGATTATACATATCAAGCAACCCTAAGCAATGCCGGAAAAATGTACAGCAATACGTTGCTTAATTATATGCGATAGTATGGAGTTTTAATAAGTTATAGGTTTTGGGAAA
>CAZJOU010000172.1:0-4529 GCA_964547685.1 uncultured Treponema sp.
TAGACAAAATGGGTCGCTTAAATCTTTCTTACATAGACGCTTTGGAAGAACAGAAAAAATAAGCGAAAGAATTTATTCCCGCTGATTACGCAGATTTGCGCAGATTTTTTGTATTAATCTGCGATTATCTGCGACATCTGCGGGAAAAAATGAGGCGTGCTAAAAAGGCACGTCTTTTTTTTTATTTGTTTTTCTAATACACTTTATTTATGCTTTTTATATTTGATATGGGTGGCGTTGTTACATCTAACGCTGATAATATTTTTGAAGAAGTTTCTAAACGTTTAAATATTTCTAAAGAAAAGTTTTTTTTGCTAATGGGTTGGAACACAAAAAATAATCTTTTTTTAGATTTAGATAGTGGAAAAATTTCTGTAAAAGATTGGTGGAAAATTTTTGAAGAACGCTCTGGAATAAAAGTTACTTGCGACTGGTTTCGCTTGCTTTTTCACCCAATTTTAAATGAAGAAACTAAAAAAATTATTTTGGAACTAAAACAAAAAGGCCACAGAGTTGTTTGCGGAACAAACACAATAGAAAGTCATTATGATAATCATTTGGCGCGTGGCGATTATTCATTTTTTGATTCAACTTATGCTTCTATTTTTATGGGAGTTAGTAAGCCCGACGTTAATTTTTGGAAACTAATTTTAGATTGCGAAAATGAAAAAGCGGAAAATGCATTTTTTACAGATGATAAAGAAGAAAATTGCAAAGGTGCGGCTTTGCTTGGAATAAAAACGTATTGTTTTAAGAACGCGGAAGGTTTACGAAGCGAACTTTTAAAACTTGGAGCGTTATAAAAATGGAAACAGCTTTATATTTAATTCCTGTAACTTTGGGCGAAACTGAATATTCAAAAGTTTTGCCAAGTTACAATATAGAAATTATTAAGCAAATTCGTTTTTTTATTGTAGAAAACGTAAAATCTGCGAAACGCTTTTTAGCAAAAATAGAAAATAGTCATGTTGATGATGGCGAATTTGTTGAACTTAGCGAACATACGGACATAAAAAATATTTTGCATTATTTAGATCCTCTAAAAAAAGGCGAATCTATTGGTGTTATTAGCGAAGCGGGTTGCCCTGCTGTTGCTGACCCGGGCGCAGATATTGTGGCTCTTGCGCAAAGAGGCGGATATAAAGTTGTTCCGCTTGTAGGGCCAAATTCTATTATTTTAGCACTTATGGCAAGCGGATTTAGCGGACAAAGTTTTGCTTTTAACGGTTATCTTCCTGTAAAACCAAACGAAAGAGCGGGAAAATTAAAAACTTTGGAAAATCGCGCGTATAAAGAAAATCAAACGCAACTTTTTATAGAAACTCCGTACAGAAATGCGCAACTTTTTGATACAATTATAAAAACGTGTCGTGCAGAAACAAAACTTTGCGTAGCGGCTGGAATTACAACGGACGCAGAATATATAAAAACAAAAACAATTTCCGAATGGAAAAAAAGCGGACTTCCAGAACTAAAAAAAGTGCCAGCAATTTTTGCGTTGTATAAATAAAGTATGTATAAGAAAGTAAAATGAAATTATGATATTTATAACTTGTATGAGGACTTCTTATGGATAAAACTTATCTTTTTTTTGATATTGAATGTGCAAATTGTTTTGGTGGCGTAGGAAAAATGTGTTCATTTGGCTACGTTCTTATAAACGAAGATTGGGAAATTTTAGACGAAGACGATGTAGTTATGAATCCAGAAGCGGAATTTGATTGGTATTTATTTGACCCAAAACATGGTTGTAAACTTGCATATTCTAAAGATTATTTTAGAAGTAAACACAATTTTGAAAGTTATTACAGTCCAATAAAAAAATTGATAGAAGCAAGCGGACGAAAAGTTTTTGGTTTTTCCATAAAAAATGATATGGGATTTTTGCAAAGTGCATGTGAACGTTATAATTTGCCAAGCATAAATTATGCAGCTTATGATGTTGCAACAATTATTGATAATGCAAACAAAGTAAAAAATGGTAAAGGTCTTGAAGAATGGTGCAAAATTTACAATGTTTCTTTAGAAGGTTTGCAGGCGCATAAATCTGTAGATGACGCAAAAATGACAATGCTACTTTTAAAAGCGTTTTGCAAAGAAAACGGCGAAACTTTAGATTCGATTATAGAAAAAAACAAAGGAACAAAATTAAGCGTTGAAAAATTTCTTGAACAACGCGAAATTAGCCGACATAACAAAGAAGTTGTAGAAAAAATTTCTTCGCTTTACGGAAAAAAAGCAAAAGCATTTTTAACTAAAAGATTGAGCGGAAATTTTTTGCTTGGTTTTAAGATTAAAAAAGATGTTGATTTTAGCTTAAAAATAGCAGAATTAATTTATAAACACGGCGGAATTTTGCAAAAAAGTCTAAAAAATAACGGAACTGTTATTGTAGAAGACGAAAGTAATTCTGAATTTTTAAAAACATTTACAAGTCGTGGCTTAAAAATAATGACAGTTTCCGAATTGCTAGAAATAACGAAAATGTAATATAAGTTACTGTTTGCTAACTTCGTAAGATTGTTTACTTTGCTATTTTGCTGTAAATTAATTATATTTATAAAAGAAAAAGAAAACTATTTACTAAAGACTTTCTTTATGGCGACTTTTAACCGCCGGTTGAAGGAGCAAATATGTCATTACTTGATGTTCAAAATCTTTCGGTTAGCGTTGATGAAAAATCTGTGCTAAAAAATATCAATCTACAAATAAATGAAGGCGAAACCCACGTTTTAATGGGACCAAATGGTGCTGGAAAATCTACGCTGGGAAACGCTTTAATGGGAAATCCTACCTACAAAATTGATAGCGGAAAAATTATTTTTGCGGGGCAGGATTTAACGGAAGAATCTACGGATAAGCGCGCAAAGGAAGGGCTTTTCTTGTCGTTTCAAAATCCGCTTGAAGTTCCGGGCATTTCGCTGGAATCTTTTATTCGCGCGTCGATTCAGCAAAAAACTGGCGAGCGCGTAAAGTTGTTTCAGTTTCAGAAAGAATTGCAAAAAAATATGCAACTTTTAAATATGGACGAAAGCTACGCAAAGCGCGATTTGAACGTTGGATTTTCTGGCGGCGAACGCAAAAAAAGCGAAATCTTGCAACTTTTAATGTTAAAACCGCGTCTTGCAATTTTGGACGAAACAGATTCCGGCTTGGACGTAGACGCAGTTCGCACAGTTTCTAAAGGCGTGGAAGAATATCAGAAAAACCAGAATGGAGCTCTTTTAATAATTACACATTCAACACGTATTTTGGAAAGCCTTAAAGTTGATTTTACGCACGTTCTTGTAAAAGGACAAATTGTAAAAACCGGCGACGCTTCGCTTGTGCAAGAAATAAACGAAAGCGGATTTGACAAGTTTATAAATGCGTAATGCGTTATTAATGTGAAAAATGAATTAATGAGTTTGCATTGATAAAAATTGTCTGCGCTTTCGCGGAAATCCGTTTTTGCTCCACGCGGTGCACGTTGCAAGGAAAATTATTTATGGTTGCTTCGCAACCGCAACCGTGCAAGCGTTCGCAAAATCCGTTTTCCGCTTCGCTCCGACAATTTTTATAATCGTATTTATAATTAATACATTTTTCACAATTAAGGAACTTACTATGGCAGACGAAAAAACAAATATAAAAGATATAAATCAGGATTTTTACAATTTTCGCTACGAGGAATCTGAAAAAGAATTTTACCGAATGGAAGAAGGTTTAAGTCCTGAAATTGTAAAAAAACTTAGCGATGAAAAAGACGACCCAGATTGGATGCGCGAGTTCCGCTTAAAATCGCTTGAACAATACAACAAAATGAGCGTTTCTACAAATTGGATGCCAAACATAGAAGGCTTGCATATAGAAAACATTTCTACTTATGTACGGCCAAAAACAAAAATGGCAGGAAAATGGGAAGACGTTCCAGACGACATAAAAAATACTTTTGAAAAACTTGGAATTCCAGAGGCGGAACGAAAAAGTCTTGCTGGCGTTGGTGCTCAGTATGATTCTGAACTTGTTTACCACAACATTCAGGCGGAAGTTGCAAAGCAAGGCGTAGTTTACCTTGATTTTGAAAGCGCGCTAAAAAGCAAAGAATGGGGACCGATGGTAAAAGAATATTTTATGACGCTTATAACTCCGCGCGACCACAAATTTGCCGCACTTCACGGAGCGGTTTGGTCTGGCGGTTCGTTCGTTTATGTTCCAAAAGGCGTAAAACTTTCTTTTCCGCTTCAGTCGTATTTTAGATTAAACGCAAAAGGCGCAGGTCAGTTTGAACACACGCTTATAATTGTTGACGAAGGTGCAGATTTGCACTTTATAGAAGGTTGTTCCGCTCCAAAATACAATGTTGCAAACTTGCACGCAGGCGCGGTTGAACTTTTTGTAAAAAAAGGCGCGCATTTACGATATTCAACAATCGAAAACTGGTCAAAAAATATGTACAACTTGAACACAAAACGTGCAAAAGTTGAAGAGGACGCAAGCATTGAATGGATTTCTGGTTCGTTCGGAAGCCACACAGGTTGTCTTTATCC
>CAZJOU010000173.1:0-1678 GCA_964547685.1 uncultured Treponema sp.
GAACCGCTTCCGCTAATTGTCATATCACCCTTACTGAATAATGTGCCTTTGGAATCGCTGCCTTCATTTTTAACATTTCCGCTTGCACAATATACATAATCATCTTCATCGTCGTAGGCTGTGCCATCAAGAGATGAATCTGTTGTGTAATACGCTCCATAACCTGTTCCGTAACTTCTTCCGTCAACAAGTGTGTTTGTTCCTGTAAGAGTTACAGTGGTAGCAGAACCGTTTGTTACTGCAATACATGGATAATTTGTAGAAGTTAGCGTAACGCTGTTTAGAATTACGTTTACAGCGTCTGTGCCATTTGACTGAATTTTAATGCCACCAACCATGCTAGTGCTATTCGTTCCTGTGATGTTAACGGTAAGATTTTCACTTTCTGCATAATCTTCTGCATCGACTTTTATAAGTCCTGTAGAATAGCCATCGTCGTCTTCTGTAAATTTAACAGAAAGAGTTTTGTCATTAAATTTTGTTTTAGATGTAGTAATACTATACCAAGTAGAATTATCCGCAGAAACTTTTGCGGTATTAACATTAATGTAAAGGATGTTAGTTGTTATTTCTGTATTAACTGAGGAAGAACTTGAAGATGAACTAGTATCTGTAGTTGAAGAAGAATCGTCGCCATCTGCTGTAGTCTCTGTAGTAGAAGTTGATGTAGAACTGCTTGCGCCAACTGTTACAGAAGTTGTTGCAGTTTTAGCATTTGTACCATCGCTTGCAGTAACTTGAACGGTTACAGACTGTGCGCTTGTTGTAGAATTATTTCCAGTTATTGTTGCAGTTGCTTCACTTGCAGAAATTGTTGCATAATCACTTCCACTTGTAATTGACCAAGTATAAGAAATTGTTGGACTTCCTGTATATGTTGGTGTTGCTAATAAAGTTGTAGTTCCAGTTGAAGTTATACTTGCACTAGAAGTAGAAATGCTTACACCGGTAATTTCATCAGAAACTGATGTACCTGCTGCAGCAATTAAAACATTATGGCTAGTTGTAAAACTATTTGTTCCATCTGATACTGTAAGTCCAACTATAACTGTTACATTACTATATGAATTATTTTGTCCTGTTATTGTTATAGATTGTTCATTAGCAGAACTTAATTTTATAGCGCCATCTGTAATTTGCCAGGCATAAGTTATAGTTGGATCTCCTGTATATGTTACTATTGCCGTAAGAGTTCCAATGCCAGTGGCAGCAATAGAAGATGAACCTGCAATATAAACCGCTGAAATTTCGCTTACAATCTCGCCTACTGTAATTGATACTTTATCGCTATACGAAATTGAACCATCGCTTGCGGTAACTTTTACTTTTACATTTTGTGAACTTGTTGTTAAGTTTGTACCTGTTAATGTAGCGGTTGCACCGTCTCCAGAAATTATTGCGTAGTCGCTACCACTTGTAATTTCCCAAGAGTATGTAATATCTGCGTTACCTATTACGGATACCGTAGCCGTAAGCGTTGTAGAACCGTTGTAAGAAATGGACGTTGATTCCGCTTGAAGTTCTACATCCGCAATCGAATTTGTTTCATTATCAAGTACACAAGAAGAAAAAAGCAACGCACTTGATGTTACCAAAAACAAAATTAGCGATTTTACTTTATTCATATAGTACCCCTAAACTTTTTTATATATAACTTTTTAATAATTCGTTTTTTTAG
>CAZJOU010000173.1:1778-4512 GCA_964547685.1 uncultured Treponema sp.
CCAGAAATTACAATGTTTCCGTCTACATTAATAAGAGCCGGAGAATTGTAATCGCCCTCTGTAGAATCGTAAATTGGAGTTGCTGTTGAAGTAAGCGTGTAAGTTCCGCCTTCGATTGTAAGATTTTCTTTTGTTGCTATGCAATTTTTATAGCCTTGCGTAATTGAAAGAGTTCCAGAGCCAGAAGAGCCACCGCACAAAGCCAAAGAACCTTTGCAATATAAAGTTCCTTTTTGGTCTTCTGTATAAGATGAACTTGTGCGCCCATCTTTTAAAGTGTTTGTCGTTCCGTCTACAAGAAAGAATGTTGTTGGCGCACCTTTTGTAACAAAAATGCACGGAAAAGTTGTAGAAGTTATTGTTGCTCCATTTAAATAAACGCCAACTTCATAATAAGAATCTGTATCATCGTCATAATAAGATTGAATTCTTATTCCACCAATTTTTGATGTGTCGTTTGTTCCAGAAATATAAACTGCAACATTTTCTTCTATTTCTGTTAGGTCAACATTTAATAAAGTTGTTTCGGTAGAATTAAAAGAAACAGGACTTGAAGAAGAAGAAATTTCTATATAATCAGTTCCATTTGTTGAAAACTTAGAATCACCAAGCGTTATATAAATTTTGTTAGTTGCAGAAAAAGTTGAACCACTTGCATTTGAACTAGAAGAACTTTCTTCTATAATATCGTCGCTGTCTAAAACGCAGGAAGAAAAACAAGAAATAATTGTTACAATAAAGAAGAAAAATAGTAATTTTATTTTATTCATATTCTTACCTCTTTGTTGGATTGCCACGCCTACGGCTCGCAATGGCGGCAGTCCACTACTTAATAATTTTTGCACCACTTGCGTTGTACGCGCCATCTTCGGTTGCGTAAAGTTTTTCGTTATCTTCTATATAAAACGTTCCGCCAGAAAGATTAATTTCGTGTTTTATTTTTTGCGTTGCGCTTTTCGCCGTTTTCGCCTTTTTTGCGTCGTCTTCGCTTGTGTCTGTTTTTAGCGCAACTTTGTTGTTCTTAAAATAAAAGTTTCCAGACGCAATTTCTATTGTTTCGTCCGCTTTTATTCCGTTTTTTGAATCCGAAAAATATGCGGAAAATGTTTTTTCGCTTTCAACTGTAAAAGATTCGCATTTTAATGCCGAACCGTTTTTTGTTCCGCGAATATCAAAAGTTCCGCTTCCTTTAAGTTTTACGTCGTCCGCTTTTATTCCGTGGCAAACCTTGCCTTGTACAAAAAGTTTTCCGCTTCCGCCAAGAACCAAATCTTTTTTGCATTGCAACGCCGCAGTTTTTTCATCGCTTTTTCCAGACGAACTTATGTAATTTTCCGTGTCTTTTAAGCAAGAAACTTCGATTTTTGCTTCCGCAAACAAAGTCGCTTCGCCTTTTTTATTTTCTAGCCGAGCATTTTTTAATTTGATAACTGTGTTTTTTGTTTTTACAACAATTTGCCCAGAAAAATTACCAGAAATCGTATATTCCTGATTTTCTTGCATCGGAGCGATTACAACTTTGTTTCCAGAAATTGTAACGTTTTCCATTGGAGTTATTGTGATTTTTGAATTTGTTGCCGCAAATAAATTAGAAAATCCGCTTAATAAAATAATACTAAATAAAAGAAAACCGACTTTTTTCATTTTTCACTCCTAATTATAAGTAGTTTCGAGAACCTCAACCACCGTAGAAAATGCACCGCGTTTTGTAACGTAAAATTGTGCATTTTTATATGTAGAAAAAGTTCCGCCAGTCAATTTTATAAAGTGATTTTTTTTCGTGTCTTTGCTTGGCGAATCTGTTTTTAGCGCAACTTGATTGTTGTAAAAATAAAAGTTTCCTGACGCAATTTCGATTGTTTCGTTTGCTTTTATTCCGTTTTTTGAGTTTATAAAATATGCAGAGAATGTTTTTTCGTCTTCAACAGAAAAAGAATCGCATTTTAAAGCTGAACCGTTTTTTGTTCCTTCAAAATAAAAAGCGCCAGAACCTTTAATTTTTGCATCTTCCGCTTCTATTCCATGGCAAACTCTGCCTTTTACGTAAAGTTTTCCGCTTCCGCCAAAAACAACATCTTTTTTGCATTGAATAGCCGCGTTGCTAGAAAATCCGCCAAAAGAGACAATGTAGTTTTCTGAATCTTTTGCAGTCGATATTTCAGTTTTTTCTAAACAAATTATTGCAGGATTTCCAGATGCGTTTTCTAAAAAAGCGTTGTTTAATTTAATAGAAGTATTTTTCGTTTTTACAACAATTTGACCTAAAAAGTAGCCAGAAATTGTGTAAATTTGATTTTCTTCTGTTGGTGCAATTTCAATTTGATTTTTTTGAACAAAAACGCTTTCGTCCATTGGCGTTATTTCGATTGATTTTGAAAAGTGCGTTTTTGCTTGTTCTGAATCGATAGACATTTTTGGCTTTTCAAAATATTTATTGCAAGAACAAAATAAAAATGAAACAAGAAAAATAGTTGCCGAGCAAGAAACGCAAAACTTTTTCATAAAAAAGCCTCCGCCACAACTTTTAGCATTTTAGAATTATAATTATTTTATATTAGAAAATTGTTGGTGTCAAAAAAATGAATGAGGCAAAAATAAAATCTTAGAAAAATTAGCAATAAAAACTTATAGAATGAAAATATTCTGTCCATTTAAAAATAATTTCTGCCGAACGAGCTTCTATAATGCGCATTATTCTATTTAAAATTACAGAAGGAATTTTTGAACTATTATT
>CAZJOU010000174.1:0-4498 GCA_964547685.1 uncultured Treponema sp.
TTTCCCGAAACTTATAAATTAAGAAATCGTTGTTCAAATTGTTTTGTGGAAATTGGAACGCAAAATTCGTCGGTTTGAAAATATTTTAAGCCAATGGAATCTAAATAATTTATTTGTTCAACGTTTTCCAATCTTTTTGCAATTACAGAAATATTTAAAATTTTTGTTATTCGCGAAATAAAATCAACAACAGGATTTTTGTATTCAAAATTGTCTTTTGCATTTTTATTTTCTGCTTTTGAATTTGAAAAAAGTGCCATATTTATTTTTATAAAATCTGCTTTTATTTCGTTTACAAAATTTACAGACGAAATGCTTTTTCCAAAATCATCAATGGCAATTCTTATTCCGCGTTTATGAAGTTTTTGCACTTCATTTTCTAACTTTTTAAATTCAGTTATAAATTCATTTCCAGAAAATTCTACAATTAACGAAGACGGATTTATGTTATATTTTTCTACAAGCGAAATTATTTCTTCTGCAACGTTTATGTAATAAAAATCTTTGGAAGAAACTTTTATAAAAATAAAAAAGTTTTTCGGAAAAATATTTTTAAGTTCCCATTCTTTTATTTTTTTTACAACGCTTTCCCAAACGTAAAAATCTAATTTTGGCAAAAGTCCGGTTTTTTCTAATGTGCTTTCAAAATATTCCGGAAGCAAAAGTCCGTTACTTTTAGATTTCCAGCGAACAAGTGATTCTGCGCCAAAACATTTTTGATTTTTAGAAAAAATTGGTTGCATATAAATTAAAAATTCATTTTCTGAAATTGCTTCTTCAAATTCAGAAATCATATTTTTTTCTTCTATAAAGTGATTTACAACCATTTTGTCGTAATACACAATTCGCTGAAGAAATTCGTCGCTTACAGAATCTATTGCCAACGCTGCTTTTCCGTAAATTGTAGATGCAGGTTCAGAAAAATCTGTAACTTTTGCAACTCCAATATAAATTTTTAATTTATAAGAAGGACTTACAATTAAATTGCTAATTTTTTTAAGTTGTTCTTCAAAATATTGACTTTTAAAATTTTCTGTTTTTATTAAAATTGCAAATTTATCGCCAGAAATGCGACCATAAATATTGTCTTTTAATGCAGAAGTTTTTAAGGAATCTGCAATTTTTAAAAGAATTTCGTCGCCTTTTTTTCTTCCAAAAAGTTCATTTACTAACTTAAAATTTTTAATGTCGGAAGCAAGCAAAAGATATTTTGATTTTGTGTCTTTTTTTAGTCTTTCGTTTACTTTTTTAAAGAAATATTCTTTGTTGTAAATTCCTGTTAAAGAATCGCGAGTTGCAATGTAATGTTCTCGAAACAAAATATTAAGTTCTTCTGTTCTATTTTTAATTATTAGCGAAAAACCAATTTTCTTTTTGTTTTCTTTTATTTCGTTATAGTCAATAGAACAGCTAAAACTTTTTCCGCCAACATTTATTGTTTCGTTATCATAATAAAATCCGTTTGCATAACGATTTTGTTCAACTAAATTTCTTCTAAATTTTTCTGCGCTAGAAAAGTCAAAAATCTTTTTTGCTTCGTTATTAATAAAAATGCATTTTCCGCGAACATTATAAAAAGCAACTGCAATTGGAACAGTTTTATAAAAATCCATTAATGTTGAAAGAACAAGTTTTTGCGGAATTTTAAAACTTGTGCAATAGTAAACAGAAACTGTAAAAAGTGCAAAAAGCGGAATAAAAATATTGAACTTAAAATTATTTGCGTAATCTAAAATTTCGCAAATAAAAACACAAGCGCAAAGAATAAAAAGCAAAATATGCTTTATTTTGTAATTTCTTGGAGTTTTTAATATTTTAAAAATTAGCAAAGAAATAGAAAATAGCAAATAAAAAATGCAAAGTGCAAAATGAATATAAAAAAATAAATGTTTTTCTAGCGTAAAAAATGGAAAATCTTGTAAAATCGAAAAACAGTTTTTAAAAAACGGATTTACAAAAAACGAAATTGAATCTAGAACGGTTAAAATTTTAAAAAGCGGATTTGTAATTTTTTTGCAAAAATTAAATTCTGTGTAATTTATGCAAAAATTAAAAACAGACAAAAAAATCCAAGTTTTGCTTGCGAAAAATAGCGAATAAAACAATAAAATTGCAAAATCCGATTTTACTAATAGCAAAGAAGCATAAAGTAAAACAGAAAAAATTTCTGCCGAAATTGAACAAGAAAGCGGAATTTTATATTTATTTTTTGAATGTGTAATTATAAAAAGTACAAAAAACAAAAATATTGTTACAACAACAAAAACAGAAAGAAACGAAAAGTTATAAACTGGATTTAATAAATTCATTTTTCTAGTTCCTTTGAATATTCTCCTTCAAAAAGTGCACAAGGAATTGGTTTTGCAAGAAAATCACCTTGAAAAATGTTGTAACCATTCTTCTTTAAAAATTCAAATTGTTCTTTTGTAGAAATTCCTTCCGAAAAAATAACCATATTCAAATCTTTTGAAACTTTTTTTAGGCTTTCTAGAATTTTTTTATATTTTTTGTCAGAAACGTAACTTTTAGTAAGAAAACCCATGTCAATTTTTATTGCATCAAGCGAAATATTGTTAAGATTTTCTAGCGAAGAAATTCCTGTTCCAAATTTGTCTAAAGTAATGCCAATTCCAAGATTTTTTAAATTTTCTATAACTTTTTTTTGAAGTTTTAAATTTTGAACAACAGATTTTTCTGTAATTTCTAATTTTAAGGAAGAAGGTGAAATTTTGTATTTTTTTATAAGCGAAGAAAACAATTTAAAAATATCATCAAAGTAAAAATCTTTAGAAGAAATATTTACGCTTAAATACATTTTGTTCCAGCCAAGTTTTTCCCATTCGCTAATTTTTTTTGCGGCCGCTTCCCAAACAATTTTGTTCATTTCAAAAATTCCGTCGGAATTTTCTAATATTTGCATAAAATCTAAAGGATCTAAAAGTCCAAAATCTGGATGTTTCCATTTAGGCAAAACTTCTGCGCCAAGAATTTTTCCTTCTTCAGAAAACATTGGTTGCAAAAACATAATTATTTGCTTTTTTCTAATGGCTTCGTTAAATCCATTTAAAATTTGATTTTCGTAAACGTTTTTTTGCATCATATTGCTGTCGTAATAAGCCATTGTAAGTCCGTAATTTCCGCTTATTTCTTTTAGTGCAATGTAAGCTTTGTCAAACATTTGTTCCACAGATTCTTCTGAATTTTTAGATTCGTAAAGTCCAACATAAATGTGCAAAGTATATTCTATTCCATTAAAACATTCTTGCATTTTGCGTTTAATTTGCATTACAAGTTCTGGTTTAAAGTCTTCTTTTGGAACAAGAACTGCAAATTTATCGCCAGAAATTCGACCACAAGTCATATTTTCGCACTTTATTTCTTCCATAAAATCGGCTTGTGCTTTTAAAAGTTTGTCTCCAAAAGATTCTCCAAAAAGTTCGTTTACAAGTTTAAATTTTTCTATGTCGGTTGCAAGCATAATCCAAGAAATTTGTGGCTTTTTTCTAATTTCTTCGCTTGCTTTTATAAAAAAAGTTTCTTTATTGTAAAGTCCAGTTAAAATATCGTGAGTTGCAAAATAATGTTCGTCTTCGTAAATTTTGCTTTCGTTTGTTTTGTCGTCAAATTTTAAGTAACTTCCTTGAAAACGTCCTTTTTCGTCTAAAATTTGTTTATACAAAACTAAAAAAACGTGTTTTTTTTCTTTAATAAAAAAATAATCTTTAAATTCTTCTTCAAATTGACTGTTAAAGTTTTCGCTTAATATTTTTTGTCTGTAATTTTCTGCAGAAATTGTGGCAGAAGTTCCTTCGCTAAAAATTAAACTTCCGACTTTGTTTATAAAAATACATTTTCCTTCTATATCAAAACAAGCAATGCCACTTTTTGCATTTTCCGAAAAATTTTGCATTATAGAAGAAAGCATAAATCTATTCATAATTGCGTTATTATAGCATTTATTTGCGGTTAATTTCCTAAATAAACGGTAGCGTCAGAAATAAATTTTTTGTATTCTTTTACTAGATTGTTATAATCATTAGTAATATATTCCGAATTTTTTTGTTTTGCAGCATCTTCGTGTTTTTTTGCGTGTTCGGAAAGAAAATCTATGCCGAAAATTGCGGCTGAACTTTTTATTGAATGAGCTTCTTTTTGATAACCTGAAAAATTTTTTTCGTTAAAGTTTTTTTCTAATCGAGAAAGTTTGTTGTTTGCATCTTCTACTGCGACTTTTAAGATTTCGTCAAATATTGCTTGTTCGCCGTCAAAATATTTTAACGCATTTTCTAAATTAATACCAAAAATAACACTTAAATCTTTCATATTTAAACTATAACACAAATCTTGGATTTTACAAATTTTTAGATTTGCGAGGAAAATTATTTTTTTCTAAAAATCTATAGGTTTTGAGAAATATTGTTTTCGCAATTCACGTGTCATTGCCGTACTTGATACGGCAATCTCCGAAAAGAAAAATTGCCAGTGCAATGAAAAAAAA
>CAZJOU010000175.1:0-4481 GCA_964547685.1 uncultured Treponema sp.
TGCTTCGCAGCCCGGCCCTGCAAGTGTTCGCAAAAGCCGGTTTCCGCTACGCACTAACAATTTTTATTGTTTTGCAAAAAAATTACAGAACGTAAATATTTTCTCAAAATCTATACTTTTGTGAAAAAATCTATTTATTCAAATATTCCACAACAAGTTCGCCCATTTTCTTTGTGCCAACAAGTTTTCCGGCTTTCTTTACGTCTTCTATGTGTGAACCTGCAATATCGCCAGTTCGCCAACCATCGTCAAGAACAGCGTTTACAGCGTTTTCTATAGCTTTGGCTTCTTTTTCAAGTTTAAAACTGTAGCGCAAAAGCATTGCTGCACTAAGAATTGTTGCAAGCGGATTAGCCAAATCTTTTCCTGCAATGTCCGGAGCCGAACCGTGAATTGGTTCGTACAAACCAGGACCAGTTCCATCGCCAAGCGAAGCAGAAGCCAACATTCCAATAGAACCAGTAATTTGCGAAGCTTCATCGCTCATAATATCGCCAAACATATTGCTTGTTGCAATTACATCAAACTGTTTAGGATTTCTTACAAGTTGCATAGACGCATTGTCAATATACAAATAAGAAAGCTGAACTTCTGGATAATCTTTTTTTACATCTTCTGTAACGCGACGCCACAACTGCGAAGAATTTAAAATATTTGCTTTATCTACAACGCAAAGACGTTTTCTTCTGTTCATTGCAAATTCAAAACCCATTCTAACAATGCGTTCAATTTCTGGGCGAGTATATTTTTCCGTATCCCAAGCAGTATTTCCGTCGGCACTTGTTCCACGTTCACCAAAATAAATTCCGCCAGTAAGTTCGCGAACAATAAGAATATCAAGACCATCGCCAATAATTTCATCTTTTAGTGGGCAAGCATCTTTTAATTGCTTCCACATAACTGCCGGACGAAGATTTGCGTAAACTTTCATTCCACCGCGAAGTCCAAGCAACGCTTTTTCTGGACGAATTTCAGAAGGAAGATTGTCCCATTTTGGTCCACCAACTGCACCAAGCAAAGCAGCGTCAGATTTTAAGCAAATATCAAGTTGGTCTTGAGGAAGCGGTTTTCCAAATTTATCAATAGCACAACCGCCAGCAATAACGTTTGTGTAGTTCCATTTATGACCAAATTTTTTAGCAACTGCATCCAAAACATTTACAGCTTCGGCTACAACATCAGGACCAATTCCATCACCAGGAATTAAAGCAATAGTCTTTTCCATTTTATTTTTACCTCGAAAAATCGATTTTTAATTACTTTAAATATTAGCGAATTAAATAGCATTGTTCAATAAATATAGATTTTAGACTTTTTTGGGCGGTCCGGCACTTCGTGCCGTCAGGCTTTTCGGGGTTCCGCCTTTCGGCTTCATTCGCTTCGCGAACGGCTTCGCCGCCCCTACAATCCTTACCGCTCGTAACTATTTATTTCTATTTCCAAATTCTAATTTTATTGTTATATTTACGTTATGTTCAAAAAAGATTCTCCGGTTTTATACAAAAAGAATTGCGCCGTTGTACAAGATTTTGAAGGCGACAAAATAATTGTAAAATTTCAAGTTTCGCCCGCAACTGCAAGCGGAAAAAAAGCCCAATACGCAACGCAAAAAGTTCGCGAAAAAGACATAGTTTCGCTACATTCCGAACCTTGCTCTTCTTTAGAAAATTTGCTTTCTTTTTCCGACCAAAAAATAACAGAGCAAATAAAAGAAGCGTACGAACTTCTTTTAAGCGACAAAGAAACTGCTACCGCTGAAATTTCTTTTTCTGAACTTGCCGAAATTTTACGTGGAAAATTTATTCCAGACGAAAGTTATTTTTTATTTAAATCACTTTGCTCTTCTTTAGAATTTTCGCTTTCCGAAGAATCGCTAAAAAATGGAAAAATCGCTTTTATTCCGCGAACACAAGAGCAAATAAATGCAATAAATCAAAAAAATTACGAAAAAGAACACGAACAAGAAATTTACGACGCTTTTATAGAACGCTTAAAAAAGCGCGAATTAAAACTTCCAGAAGACGCAAAATTTATGAGCGAAGTAGAAAATGTTGCGCTAGGAAAAGCAGAAAAATCAAAAATTATGGTACAAGTTGGCGTTTCGCAAACGCCAGAAAAAGCGCATCAACTTTTAATAGACACAAAAATTTGGGACATAACAAAAAATCCGTATCCAACTAGATTTGGACTTTCTATGGTAAGCGCAAAAGAAGGTCTTGGCGCGCCACCAAAAGAAGAACGCTTAGAACTTAATCAAACTTCTTACGCTATAGATAACGAATGGTCCGCTGACCCAGACGATGCAGTTTGTTTCGACGGAAAATATCTTTGGGTTCATATTGCAGATCCAGCTTGTTTTGTGCTTCCAGACAGTTCAATAGACAAAGTTGCGCGCAATAAAGGCACAACACTTTATCTTCCAGAAGGAACTGTAAGAATGTTAGCAGAAGAAAGTCTTGCAGATTATGCACTTGGACTTCAGGAAAAAAGCAACGCATTATCTTTTAGACTTTTATTAAACGAAGATTCTTCTATAAATGAATGTCAAGTTTTTAAGACAAAAGTTAATGTAAAGCGACTAACTTATAAAACCGCCACAGAGCAAAAAGACAGCGCAGAATTAAAACCACTATTTGAAATTGCAGAAAAAAACATTGCGCGCCGAAAAAAATCTGGTTCTATAAATATAGATATGCCAGAAGTTCATATAAACGTAGATAGCGAAACAAAAAAAGTTTCTATTTCGCCGCTAGAACGCTATGCCGCAGACGAAATGGTTCGCGAAATGATGCTTTTAGCTGGCGAAGGCGCGGCAAATTTTGCTTTTAAGAATAACATTCCGTTTCCGTATGTTAGCCAAGAAGCACCAGCATTGCCAGAAAAAGTTTTACCCGGACTTGCGGGGCAATTTCAACTTTTAAAATGTATGCGAAAACGTAGCGTAGGAATTACGCCAGCAATGCATTCTGGGCTAGGAATTGCGCTTTACAGCCAAGTTACAAGTCCGCTTCGCCGCTACAGCGATTTAGTAGCGCACGAACAACTTCGCGCATTTTTAGATAATCGCAAACTTATAGATAAAGATTCTATGCTAGAACGAATTAGTCAAGGCGATGCTGCAAGTGTTGCTGCGCGAAAAGCAAGTAGGCTAAGCGAAACGCATTGGAAACTTATTTATTTGTTGCAAAATCCACAATGGCAAGGCGAAGCAGTTTGCATAGACAAAAAATTTGCAGATCCGCTTTTTATTATTCCAAGCCTTGCAATGCAAGCAACAATAAAAGGCGTTCAAAATACAGAACTAAACGAAAAAATAATCGTTAAAGTAAATAGCTTGGATATTCCTACCCAAGCCATTGAATTTGTAAAAGTATAGATTTTGAGAAATTTTGTTTTTCGTGTCATTCACGTGCTTGACACGGGAATCTATAACAAGTAGATTGTAACCGAGTTTCTTACAGAAACATCGCAGGGTCAAGCCCGACAATGACAATTAATAACTATTTTCTTTTACCTTTTACCGCTTTTGTATTCAATTTATATGTCCAATATGCGCCAGTAGACCAGCACCATCGGCTTTTTCCGTCAAATGCTTCGCGATGTTCTGTATTTACGTAAGCAGAAAGTGTATTGTGTTCAGTTAAATTAATTTTAAGTTCTGGGCGAACTGTAAAAATGTTACCGCCTGTGTAATCTTTTGTATCATCATAATCGTCCCAGTTTTTGTTTTCTGAACCCATTGCAAAAGATGAATAAATGTCAAATGCGAATGTTTCGTTAAAGTCAACTTTGAACGTAATTCCTGCGTACCATGCTGGAGTGTAGTCATTGTTTTCGAACCAGTTAATTGAACCTTCTGGAATAAGAGTAATTCCGTTATCTTCAAAACTAATTGTCATTGCCGCCCCTGTGCTAAACGACATATCTTCTGGATCACCATCGTCATTGTCTGTATCAATAGAATCCCAAGCAAAGTAAACGTCAAAGAAGAATTGCTTTACGCCAAATTCTGCGCCAGCATAAAAGTTTCCGTCTTTTTGGAAAAGTCCTTCGTAAGCGGCTGCAATTAAGAACTTCTTAAACTGAAGCTGAAGTCCAAAATTAGAGCGGAAGTTATCTGTATTTGTGTAATTTGGAATTGCTCCACCAATTTGGAAAGTTAAGTCGTCTCCTTGATGATAGTAGCGAACACCAATTGCAGTTTTTGCATAACGATTTGCATAAGGAACAAAACCTACAACGTCAGCAGAACCTGGTGCATCTGGAGTAAACTGATATTCTCCTACAGAACCGTGTCGGTCGTCATAAACAGTAGAAAAACCGCCCTGACGAACGTGTGCATCTGCTTCCCAAAGCCAAGCACCAAAACGCGGAGCAGGTCCAACTTCCCAGTTCAACTTTGTTCCAAGACCAACATCTAAGCCTTCTACCGGATGCCACAAAAAGTTTACGTAGTAGTCATCTGTAATTGTTTGGCCATT
>CAZJOU010000176.1:0-4477 GCA_964547685.1 uncultured Treponema sp.
TCATAAATTGTTGCTTTGCACATATTTTGCCTCCGTACTTTTATAGTTCAAATGTCGAGTTTTAATGTATTATCAAAAATGTACTTCCGGCAAGAACCCAATTATGAAAAACGGCTTCCGCGTTCGTGTAATTGTGGTGGTTGAGTTTATCGAAACCACCAAACAAAGTTTTGCTTGCAATTTTTAAGTTTATAACTCACGCTACGCCACAAACTCTGCCAGCATCGTTTGTATGTGCAGATGTTTTTCAAATCGGAACCTTGCCTACGTACATTTTTTACTGTTTATGAAGAAAACTCGACATTCAACCTTATAATAACATAAAATTGGCTAGAAGTAAAGAAAAATAGCCATTTTTTTTACTAATATTGCAACATATTTAAAGCGGGTTTTAGGGCGGCAGCCCTAGGCGAAGGGGTAGGCGAAAACGGAGTTTGAGCCGAGGGGAAGGCATTCCCCACATAACTCATCTTTATACTTTATATGCCATTCATTATACTTTTTTTGGAGGCTTAAAATGTGGCTTTTATTTGCGATTGGTTCTGCGGTTTTTGCGGCATTGACTTCGATTTTGGCAAAGGTTGGAATAGAAGGCGTTGGTTCTAATCTTGCAACGGGAATTCGCACTTTTGTTGTTCTTTTAATGGCGTGGTTAATGGTTTTTATAACGAACGAGCAGGGCGGAATAGCGAATATCGGGCGAAAAAGCTGGATTTTCTTAATTCTTTCTGGTCTTGCAACTGGCGCATCTTGGCTTTGCTATTACAAAGCGCTTCAAATGGGCGAGGCTTCTAAAGTTGTTCCGGTAGACAAAATGAGCACAGTTTTAACCTTGATTTTAGCGTTCGTTTTTTTGCACGAAACTTTTACTTTTAAGTCTGCAATCGGAATGATTTTAATAACCGCCGGAACGCTTTTTATGGTTTTGTAAAAAAGATTCTGTGCCTTATTCGTGCGGAGGGTTTAATACCCCGACGCTTGTGGCGAAATAAAGGGTATTGAACCCGACTGCAATACCTTATGAGAAAGAACGATACCGCGATGCTTGCGTCGCGGTTCGTTCATTCAATAGCCAATGCAATACGAAGAGCTTTTTTCAATTGTTTCAATTTTGAAGATTTAAGGCTTCCTACATAATTTGTAAGTATAGATTTTTGTATGCTTATAAGTTCGTCGCAACGAATACAACTTGGATGTTTAAGACCTTCTTCAATTCCAACGCTTACTTGGGTAGAAAGACCTTCGTTCGTTGTGTAGATTGGCGCACAGATAACATTAGAATAATTTGATTCAATAAAACGTTGTCTACTAACGATAACATACACTCTCTGTTTTTTTGTGTCATTTCGGTTTGCATGTTCAACAAGATAAAGTTCTCCTCGTTTCATTCGTTCCCCTAAATGTTGGCTTGAAATTCTAAATTTTCTTTTGCATCTTTATTAAAACGTTCGGCATTTGCATTTATAATTTCCATATCACGTTTATCTCGTTCATCTCTTCGATATTTTGCATTGAAGATTTTTTTTAGTAAAGAAATAAATTTTGATTTTGCAGAGGAAAGTTTAATAGATTCATCAGCATTTTCTACAAGAACAGATGTGTATTTTGCTTGTTCCATATATTGTTTTGGATCGCTTAAGAAATCACTCATAGAAACTACTAGCATAGCCGTATCTCCTAAAAACAAATATAACACGAAAATATTTCATAAACAAGAAAAATAAGATAGCAGAAGTTCAATTTATTTAGTCCGTTATGCTTAGCGAATAATAATAAATTGTAAATCCGCTGGAATTTTGCGTTACGGGCGTTCCGGAAAATTGTGTGCTTTTTTGCTTTAGTTCGCTAAGCATCGTTTCTTTTTTAGTTTCGTCGGTTTCGGTTTCGTAACTAGAATAATCATCTTCGTTAAAAAAGTAGATTTCTGGATTTTTGTACAAGAAAGTAACGTTTATAGTTTTTCCGCTTTCAATTAAAACCGTACGATTTGAAAAAGATTCTGCATACATTGTTTTGTTTGTAGAAGAATTGTTTGTTACGTTGTAAACATATTTTTCGTTAAAATTAAGGTCGGAATTGTTTGTAAATTTTACAATTTTGCAATAATCTCCGTCGTAAAATCCGCCGTAAGTTTCTGCATTTAAAACTTGAATTGTGTCTTGTTGTTCTGTGCCGTTTTCGTCAACAAAAGTTGTTTCTTCTTGTTCAAGTGAATAAGTTAGATTTGATGTTGTGCTTAAAACTTTTGTTTTTGGCTTTGTAACGCCAGTTTCTGAATTGTATTCTGCTGCTTCAACTGTTTCAGTATTTCCGTCATAAGTAATTGAAATAGGATAGTCTGAATAATTTTTAACATAAGTAAAGCTTGGATCTGATTTTTCTGCACAACCGAACAAAACAAAAATTAAAACCAAAGATAAAATTGCAAGTTTCTTCATATAAAATAATCTTAGAATAATATTTTTTTATGTTCAAGAAGAATGAAAAGATGCACAAAAATCAATTATAAAGTGCGCAGAAAAAAGCAAACTTTAAGACTTTCCCCCATTTTCCTAGACTTTCTGCCCACATTATTATTATCTTTTATTTTATGACTTACGGTTACATTCGCGTTTCTACAGACAAGCAAACTGTAGAAAATCAACGTTTCGAAATTATAAAATTTTGCGAAAAAAAATCGCTTAAGGTTGACGCTTGGATAGAAGAAACAATTAGTGGAACTTTAACTCCAGAAAAACGTGAATTAGGAACGCTCCTTTCAAAAATAAAAAAAGATGATTTAATAATTTGTTCAGAACTTTCGCGTTTGGGACGTTCTCTTTTTATGATTATGTCAATTCTAAACTTGCTTATGCAAAAAGAAGCAAGAATTTGGACCGTAAAAGACAATTATCGACTTGGCGATGATATTCAGTCAAAAGTTCTTGCGTTTGCATTTGGACTTTCTGCCGAAATTGAACGAAATTTAATTAGCCAGCGAACGCGCGAAGCGCTTGCATTAAAAAAAGCACAAAATATAAAACTTGGCCGCCCAAAAGGCCACTTAAATAAAAAACATATAACAGACGGCTTAGAACGCCAAATTCAAATAATGTATAAATGGGGAATGAGCATAAATCACATTGCAAAATTTACAGAATTTTCGCGTACAACCATAAATCGCTGTATAAAAACTCGACATTTCAACTGAAAAAATGTCATTATAAACTGAGTTACTGTGCAAACATCGCAGGACTTAGTGATTTTCGTGTCATTTCCGTGCTTGACACGGGAATCTACATAAATTTAAAAATTTTTTCTTTACAACAATTTTCTTAAAACCTATTGACATAGTAGGTTTTATATTTTATATTTTACCTAGTAAAAAGATAGGAATTAAGGTTTTGAAAATTGCATTTTTTGGGGGCAAAAAATGGCGGGAACAACAATTGACTATGCAAGCCTAAAAAAAGGCGGATTTATGCGACAAAAGCAAAAGGGAAAATTTTCTCTTCGCTTGGGAATTGTTGCAGGACATCTTGATGCAAAAGGACTAAAAGTAGTTTCCGAAGTTGCGGAAAAATACGGTCACGGCTACATTCATATGACAAGCCGTCAGGGAATAGAAATTCCGTTTATCGACTTTAAGGATATAGAAGAAGTTAAAGCGGAATTATTAAAAGGCGGAATAAAGCCAGGCGTTTGCGGACCTCGAGTTAGAACCGTTACAGGTTGTCAAGGAAATCAAATTTGTCCTTCCGGCTGTATAGATTCGTACGACATTGCGCTAAAACTAGACAAACGCTATTTTGGTCGCGAACTTCCGCACAAATTTAAATTCGGCGTAACAGGTTGCCAAAACAACTGCTTAAAAGCCGAAGAAAACGACGTTGGCGTAAAGGGCGGAATGGACGTTCATTGCGACAATAACGAATGTATAAAATGCGGAGTTTGCGTAAAAGCGTGTCGCGAAAACGCAATCACGCTAGACAAAGAAAAAGGCATTACAATGGACGCAACAAAATGCAATAATTGCGGACGTTGCGTAAAAAGTTGCCCAACTGGCGCTTGGAAAGGCGAAAGCGGATTTATAGTTTCGTTCGGCGGACTTTTTGGAAACAAAATCTACAAAGGCGAACACATTGTTCCGTTCATCAAAGACGAAGAAACGCTTTTCCGCGTAACAGATGCGGCAATTAATTGGTTCGAAGCAAACGCAAAGCCAGGCGAACGATTCCGCTTTACTTTGCAGCGCGTAGGCGAGGGCGATTTTAGAAAAAAAATCCAAGCCGCGTATAATAATGAAGAATGAATAATTTATAATGAATAATTAGGTGGGGAAAGTCTAACCGCAAGCGGTTGCCTTACGGGACCCCTCGCTCGCACTGCGTTGCTCGCTACCCCTTCTAGCGGGGATGGTCTCGCAGGGGCTCGACCAAGACGCGCTAAAACTGCTACGTCACTCGCAGTTTTACGGCTTCGCCGTCGCTCCCTACCC
>CAZJOU010000177.1:0-2181 GCA_964547685.1 uncultured Treponema sp.
GAAGTAAAACCATATCCAATGGAAAGTTTTTCTTGTAAAGAAAGCGATTCTAAACTTGTTCAAACTTTGCTAAAAGGCGGACAAAACATAAACATTCTTCTTTACGGCGCACCTGGTTCTGGAAAAACTGAATTTGCAAAATCTGTAATTAATTCTGTTGGAAAAAAAGTTTTAATGTTCAAAAATGAAGTTGAAATTGACGAAAACTCAAACGCAATTTTCGCATTGACAAGAATTTCCGCCTTAAATCAGGGAAAAGATTGTGTAATCGTTGTTGACGAAGCAGACAAACTTCTTTCAACTGCAAATCAGAAAACGATTTTTGGTTTAATGCCGAGCGAAATAAAAGGTCCAATCAATAAAATGCTTGAAGAATCTAAAAATCAGATTATTTGGATTACAAATTACACAAAGCAAATTGATGAATCTACAAAACGTCGCTTTACTTTTTCGCTAGAATTTAATCCGATGCCGGAAAAAACTTTGCGAAACATTACAGAATCAAAACTTTCTGACATTAAGATGAACGACAAAATGCGTTACGAAATTTCAGATTTGTGTTCAAAATATAAAATTACTGGCGCAAGCATAGAAAATGTAAAAAAGATGATTTTAAGCGTAAACGAATCAGAAAAAGAGGCGAGCGAAGAAGAAAGACTTTCTGAAATTAAGTCGATTCTTGTTTCAAACTCTACGCTTTTAAACGGAAAGGCTAAAATGCGCGAAAAACAATGCGCTTCTTACGATATGAGCGTTTTAAACACAAGCGTTGAGCCTGAAAAAATTGTAAAAATGATTGAAAACGCAAAACGCTTTTCTGAAAAAAACAAAGGAAGCGAAAGTGGAGTTCGGCTTTTGTTCTACGGAGTTAGTGGAACTGGAAAAACTGAATTTGCCCGCTACATTGCAGACAAACTTGAAAAGAAAATAAACGTAAAGCGAGTTTCCGACATTATGAATTGCTATGTTGGCGAAAGCGAAAAAAATGTTGCTGCGGCTTTCCGCGAAGCAGAAGCATCTGGCGACATTTTGCTTTTTGACGAAGTAGACTCGTTCTTTTCTGACAGAGAAAACGCAAATTATTCTTGGGAACGAAACACAGTAAACGAATTTTTAACGCAAATGGAAGAATTTTCTGGCATTTTAATTTGCACAACGAATCTTAAACAACTTCTTGATCCAGCAATTAATCGACGATTCCACATTTTGTGCGAATTTAAGCCGCTTTCCGAAAACGGAATAAAAACTTTGCTTTGCCGATATTTTTCTGGAATCGATTTTACAGAAAATCAAATTAAAGAACTTTCCGAAAGTGCGTCTGTAACTCCAGGCGATTTCGGAACTCTTTCTAGCAGACTTCGTTTTATGGACGAAAGCGAACTTACAGCAGAAAACATAACAAAAGAACTTTTCGCAATGCAAAAGCAAAAGAAAAATTCCGATTTGTACGAACGAAAGATTGGCTTTGGCGCGTAATTAATTGGGAAATAGAAATTATTGCAAGGCAAATTTTTTAAGCATTTTGTAAAATGCAAAACTTATTGTTGCGCTTAAAAATTTGTCTGCAACGTTTTCTACAAAACCTGTAAATAAATTTGCAAAAGTTACGCTTGGAACTGCTGTAAAAATTGATTTTGCAAGAAACGAAAACGAACTGTAATTTCCCTTTCCAAAAAGAATAGTGGAAATTACGTTTCCAGTTATTGCATTTGTAATTGCAGAAAAAAATCCTGCCCACAAAAAAAGTTCAAAAGTAAGTTCTTTGTAAGAAGATTTAGCTGCGTTAAAATTTAAAAAATCATCTTCATCTTTAAAAAATTTGGGATTTTTAAAAACAAAATATGCGCCAACTGCGGTAAGAATGTGGCAAATAGAAAAAATAATGCTTTTTTTATCATACAAAAAAAGATTAGAAAAAAAAGCGCAGGCAATTCCGGGCGTTAGTCCGCAAAGAGCAACAACGCTAATTGTCATAACGGAATCTAGATAAAGCGGAATAGAAAAAATATAAACAAGTTTGCCACAAAAATAATTTATAGCAACAGAAATTGCTGTGAACAAAATAACAAAAATTAGTTTTTTATAAGAAAATTTTTTTTGTTTGGGCAATGTAGATTCCGAATCAAGTTCGGAATGACGCCTATTTGGTTCGGAATGACGCCTATTTGGTTCGGAATGACG
>CAZJOU010000177.1:2281-4438 GCA_964547685.1 uncultured Treponema sp.
GTTCGGAATGACGCCTATTTGGTTCGGAATGACGCCTATTTGGTTCGGAATGACGGTTATTAAAATTCATAGCACAACTCCAAGTGTTTTTGCGGCGTTTACAATTTCTGTTCTGCTAGAAAAAGACATTTTTTGATAAATTTCAGAAATTTGATTTCTAACAGTTTTTGTCGATTTTTTTAGTTGCGTTGCAATTTCGTCTGTATTTTTATTATTTGCTACAAGTTCAAAAATTTGTTTTTCGGCTTTTGTTAAATTTTGATAATCTTCAAAAAGAATTTCTTCTTTGCTTTTTTGTGAATGTTCATTTTTATTTTTTATTAGCATAGATTTCATTATGTTTCTAGCTGTTTTGTTAAAATAAAGATTTCCGTTTGCAACTAAAATAAGTGCTTTTTCAAATTCTTCTGTAGAACAATCTTTTGTAATAAATCCTTGAATATTTTTTCGTAAAGATTGTTCAACATGCAATAAATCTGTAAACATTGTATAAATTAAAATATTTACGTTAGAATTTATTTTTCTAAGTTCATCTACAAGGTTTAGTCCATTTGAACCGCCTAAATTTAAGTCGATTATTGCAGTTTGAATTTCTGGATTTTCCGAAAATATTTTTAATGCTTCGTTTTCATCTTTTGCAAATACAAATTCAATCTGCTTATTCTTTTTTGCAATAAATGTTCCTAAACAATTTCTAAGTCCTTCGTGGTCATCAACGTACAAAATCTTTAATTGTGATTGCAATAGTTGTTCCTCCGATTTCGTTTTTAAAATTAAATTCGGCTTTTCCGTTCATTTCTTTTGCTCGCGCTTGTATGTTTTTAAGGCCAAAATGCTTTTTTGTGTCATTTTCATCATTCTGAACTTGGTGGTTGTCATTCTGAACCTTTGAGACGTGAACACCGCCACCGTTGTCGCTTATAATAAAACGAAAAGAATCTGGTAAATCAATAATTTTTATTTTTACAATAGTTGCTTTAGAATGACGCGCAATGTTGCTTAACGCTTCGTTTAAAATTCTAAGCAAAGAATGTTTATATTCTTGCGGAATTTTTTGTACTTTTTCCGAAGCGCAAAGAAAATTTGTTTTTATAGAAAAATTAGATTCAAACGCCAAAAGAATAGATTGAACAGTTTTTATAAAATCGTCTGAAAAATTTATGTTAGTTTCTTCTATTAAAAATCTAGATTCGTTAAACGCATGATTGGCAAAATAATTTGCTTTTTTAATATTGTTATTTTCTAAATTTAATTTTAATGCAGCTAAATCTTGGGCAATTCCGTCGTGAACTTCGCGCGAAAAATTAAGTCGCATTTCTTTTTTTGCATTTTGGCTAGTAAAAAAGATTTTTCTGTTAGAAATTTTTTTTAGTATTAAAAGAACAGTAAGCGTAATTAAAAAAAACGATAAAAAGAAAAAATATTTGTAAACTTTTAAAACGTAAACATGAATTTCGTATAATTTTAACTTAAAATCTTCAATACTTTTTTCTGATTCACAAAAATCATTGTAAAAAACTAAAAAAGGCTTAAGTTCAGTTTGTTGGCTAAAATTTGGAAACAGTTCACATTCCGTGCTATTCTCTGTTCCCCCCCCCGTAGATTTTTTAATTCGCCTTGATTTATATTAGAATTTTGTTCAATGTACAAAAATGCTTTTTTTAAGTTTTGCGTTTCTAAACCTTGAAAAACAAGTGCCGAAAAAAAGTGAAACACAGAAAGAAAAATAAGCACGTATTCAATTTTAATTTTACCCCTCGTCATATAGAACTCATTTTATTGCAAAACCCCCAGAAAATAAAGCAATTTTTTTTGCTCTGTTGTGATTAAACCCAACATCATAAACTTAAGGCATGAAATCACTGTCATTATCGGAAATCACTGTGTCATTATCGAGAAATCACTGTGTCATTATCGGGCTTGACCCGATAATCTTTCTTACTAAATAGACAATGGATTGCAAACAGTTTCTTGCAGAAACTCGTTCAGCAATGACATAAAATTTTCTTAAGTTGATGATGTTAAGCTAATCTCCTAATCATAGGACAAATGTCCCAGTTTTAATCGGGATAGTTGCCACTTTTCAGGCACAAATTGCAAGGTAGAATTGGTGATATTGGAAAAGGGAATGTCAGAGGAATATAGAAAAAAAAGGAG
>CAZJOU010000178.1:0-4433 GCA_964547685.1 uncultured Treponema sp.
TAAAGTATGTTTCAGTTTGCTGATGAAGCAGAAATAGAAGTTCATTCTGGAAAAGGCGGAAATGGTTGCATTGCATTTCGTCGCGAAAAATATATTCCTCATGGTGGGCCAAACGGTGGCGACGGTGGAAAGGGCGGAAACGTTATTTTTGTTGTAAAGCGAAATATGCGCACGCTTTCTAAACTTCGACATCATCATATATTTAAGGCAAAAAATGGCGGAGACGGACAAGGTTGGAATCGTTTTGGAAAAGACGGCGAAGATGTTGTAATTCCTGTTCCGCCAGGAACTACAATTCGCGATGCTTTTACAAACGAACTTATTCATGATTTTACAAACGAAGACGAAAATAAAGAGTTTTTATTTTTGGAAGGCGGAAAAGGCGGTTGGGGAAACGTTCACTTTAAAAGTTCAACAAACCAAGCACCACGTTACGCGCATCCTGGCGCAGAAGGCGAAGTTCGCACTGTAAAACTTGAACTTAGCATTATTGCTGATGTTGGTTTGGTCGGTTTTCCTAATGCAGGAAAATCGTCGCTTCTTGCGTCTTTTACGAACGCGCGCCCAAAAATTGCGCCGTATCCGTTTACAACAAAAATTCCAAATCTTGGAGTTTTGCGCGTTTCTGACGAACAAGACATTATAATTGCCGATATTCCTGGAATTATAGAAGGTGCTTCGGAAGGTGTTGGTCTTGGCTTTGACTTTTTAAAGCATATTTCTAGAACAGCGTGTCTTTTGTTTATGATTGATTCTTCTGATGAAAATTATCTTTCTGCTTACGAAACTCTTGTTCGTGAACTTAAAAACTATTCGGAAGAATTGCTTTTAAAACCGCGCATTGTACTTGCAAACAAAATTGATGTAGAAGGCGCAGAAGAAAATGCAAACGAAATTATAAAATCAATTAAACAAAAAGAACCAGAAACAAAAGTAATTCCAATTTCTGTTCAAAATAATATTGGGCTTGTAAATGCAAAAAAAGCAATTATTGAACTTGTAAATCGTTTAGAAGGAAATTGTTCAGAAGATTCAAAAGGCTCAAACGAAAAAGTTGATGAAAATAAAGGTCAAAAAGCACCAGATTTTATGAATTCTGCATATTTTGACGAAGAAAATGTTCAATATCCAGGAAGTGAAAATTGATGAAAATAGCGGTTTTTGGCGGAAGTTTTAATCCAATTCACGTAGGACACGCAATGTTAGCCGAAACAGTTGTAAAGGAACTTGGTTACGATAAAGTTCTTTTTGTTCCGACTTATATTCCGCCACATAAACAAATGAGTTCGCTTGTTCCTGCAGAAGTTCGCTTAGAAATGGTAAAACAGTTTTGCGCTTCTTCTTGTATTAATGGAAAACAGCATTTTTTTGCAGAAGATTGCGAAATTAAGCGTGGCGGAATTTCTTATACTTCGGAAACTTTGGAATTTCTTGCAGAAAAATACAAACACGAATTGAACGGCGAAAAACTTGCATTTGTAATGGGGCAGGAAGTTGCGGCGCAGTTTTATAAATGGCGAAATCCGGAAAAAGTTGCCGATTTTGCAGATTTGTTAATTGCGTCTAGAATGCCAGAAAAAAACGGAATTAATACAAGCGAAACGAAAAATAAGCCAAGTGGAATATACACAGAAGATTACGAAGACGAAAGTTATGTTTTTAATTTTCCGTATAAACACAAATTTGTAGGAAATCCAATATTTCCAGTTTCTTCTACAGAAATTCGCGCAAGAATTATGCAAGGCAAAGCTTGGCGTTATCTTGTTCCAGAGGCGGTTTTTTTGTATATTATTTCTAACAATTTGTACGGCAAAAAAAATGATTAAAGACATTGATTCGGTTACGGAAAAAATTAGAAAGTATGTAAAAAAATCGGTTGGTGAATCGCGCTACGAACATTCGGTTAGAACGGCAGAAACTTGCGCTAAATTTTGTAAAAAATACGGTTTAGACGAAAAAGTTGGCTATCTTACGGGGCTTTCGCACGATATGTGTAAAAAACTTTTGCCCGACGAAATGATAGAAATTGCTTCTAAAGATGGAAAACCAATTTCGGAATTAGAAAGACAAAATCCATCTTTGCTTCATGGTCGCGCTGCTGCCGTAAAATTGCAAACAGATTTTGGTGTTAACGAACCAGATGTTATAGAAGCAGTTGCAAATCACACTTTTGGAAAAAAAGGAATGTGCGATTTGGCAAAAATTCTTTATATTTCAGATAAAATAGAACCTGGTCGCGAACACGTAACTGAATCATATAAAAAAAGTGTAAAAAATCTTTCGCTAAATGAACTTTTTTACAAAGTAGTTTTCGACAGTAAAGAATATCTTTTAAAAAAAGGTAAAAAAGTTGCGCCAGAAACAGATGAACTGTTATCATATTTAAAAGCAGGTGGGAAATGAAAAAAATAAGATTGCGAGACGAACAAAAAGGAGCGTTGCTTCTTGTATTCATTCTTTTAATTATTATTTGCGTAAGCGTAATAATGGCGTTTTCGCTACGAAAAGATAACGTTGCCGAAAAACTAAAAAATGACCAAGTTATGCGTCTTCTTTGCGTTTTAGACGATTCCGACGGAAAAGCTATTTGTTCAGATGTCTTAATATATTATCCAGTTTCGTTAAAAGCAGGAATTGTAAATATTCCCGGAAATACTGGCGCAATTTATAAATCTTTAGGTCGCGTAGACAGAATTGATGATGTTTACGTAGAAAAGGGAATAGATGTTTATAAACAAGAAATAGAAAATCTTTTGGATTGTAACATTCCGTTTTCGCTAATTTTTAGTGTAGAAAACTTTTCAAAAATTACGGATATGCTTGGCGGATTAAGAGTTTTTATTCCTTCGCCAGTTGATTCTGTTTCGGAAAATGGTGAACGTTGGCTTTTGCCTTCTGGTGCAGTTACGCTAGATGGCGACAAAATTGCAACTTATTTAAAGTTTAGAACAGAAGATGAATCTGATTCTGATGTGCAGGAACGTTACCAAAATGTAATAACTGCATTTTTTTCTGCTTTGCATGATAAACAAAGTTTAATTTTTAGCAGAAAAAAGATTTTTAACGAATTT
This sequence comes from uncultured Treponema sp., assembly GCA_964547685.1. Classification (GTDB taxonomy): domain Bacteria; phylum Spirochaetota; class Spirochaetia; order Treponematales; family Treponemataceae; genus Treponema_D. The sequence goes on from CAZJOU010000178.1 coordinate 3,072, forward strand.
TATAAGTTAATGAAATGTAATCTTAGCGAAAATGACGCATATAGATTTTTTTCTGAAATTTCGGAAATGGATTCAGAAACAATGATGCATCAGTCTGTTACAGGACCGCTTAGAATTGTTGACGGACAAAAACTTTTGTTTCCGCTTAATAACGGAGAATTTATAAAGGAAGCAATAAAGCAAAGTACAAATATGCTTATTTCTAATAGCGGAACTTATGCAAGTCGCGTTTATGTTTTGGAAATAAAAAATGGAACAACAATTCAAGGCTTAGCGCACAATACGTCTATTTTGTTCCAAAACGCAAGTTACGATGTACTTAGCGCAATGAACGCAGATAGAAATGATTACGAAAAAACCGTAATTATTGACCATATTGGAAATAAAGAAATTGCTTCTATGGTTGGGGATTTTATTCATTGTACGAATATTCAAGAAGAAGAAGTTGATTTAACTAGAGCAGAAAGCGACACGGTTGCCGATGTTGACTTTACAATTATTTTGGGTAAAGATTTTGACGGAAGGTACGTTCGCGCTTCTAAGTAGCAATTTAATTAAGGAAGGAAATTATGGAAAATAAAACTACAGAGCAAAAGGCATTGGAAATAGCGCAACTTTTAGAAGATGGAAAAGGTAAAAATGTTACAGTCATTGATGTTTCTGAACTTAACAGTTGGACAGACTATTTTGTTATTGCAACAATAACTTCTTCTGCTCATTGGCAAGGACTTTATAAGCAAGTAAAAGATTACGTAAAAGAAAACGATATGCAACTTCACGTTACTAGCCAAAAAAGTCCAGATGGCGACGACTGGAATCTTATAGATATTGGTTCAGTTGTTGTACACCTTATGTCAGAAACAGCAAGAAATTTTTACGATTTGGAAAAACTTTGGCACGCTGGCAAAGTTTTAGATTTTCATAAAGAGTAAAATCTTAAAAAAGTTTTAAATAGCGTATTTTTAGTTTTAGCGTTACTCGTCTTCGTCGTCGAAGTTTTCTTCATCTTCGTCGCCGAAGTCGTTTCTGTCGTTTTTATATGGATTTACGTAACCATCTTCTGGTTCTATATCGTCGTAAGGTTCGTAAATGTCATCGTCTGCATCGTTAAAAGCTTCTTCGTAACTTTCAGCATCTTCGTCCATGCTGTCTAAAATTTCATCAGAACTGTTGTCGTTAAAATCATCTTCAAATTCGTCATCAAAAGAAAAAGGTCCGTCAAAAAAGTTTTGATTGCCAAGTGCAGACATATTAAATCTCCAGAGAAAAATATTCACTCCGCATAGAAAATATAAATTAACAACGCGGTTTAGGTCAACATCAAATTTATGTAAAATTTAACTTTTCTGTCTAAAATGTATA
>CAZJOU010000179.1:0-4431 GCA_964547685.1 uncultured Treponema sp.
AACAACTTCGAGCTTAGGATGAACAGAATTATTAAAATTTTTATACTTTTAGCACTCTGTATTTTTTCATCTTGCGCTTCCTCAAAAATAAATGAAGAAACAGCTGAAAAATCTGCCGCTGTTAAGAAAATCAAGCCAATAAAATATAATGAGGAAGAATTCAGCAGGGCTTACGGCAGCCGTGATTATGCAACCTGTCTTGGAATGCTTTTGTATAAAACAAAAAGGAAGGCGGACATAAGAGACAACCTGGATCTTGCAATGCTTTATTTTCTTAACGGAGAATATGCCCGGGCTTCCGCTGTCTTTGAAAAAACTGACGCCCAGATGTTTGACGCGCTTACAAAGAGCATTACAAAGTCAATTGGAAAAACTGTCGCAAACGAAAACTTAAAGGAATACAGAGGAAATGTTTACGAGTATCTTTTAGTCAACTCAATGAATTCCCTCTGTTATTATCTGCAGGGCGATTTAAATAGCGCGATAAACCAGCTCACAAAACTTTCAGCCGAAAAACTTCCCGAGTACAGGCGGCTTTATGGAGAAGTCATAGTAAACGAAGGTTTGGATCCTTCCGCCCAGAAAAATCTTAACAAAGACATAAAATCCTTGAAATCCTACAACATTGACTCTTCTGTTTTTACGGCAGATTTGCCCAAGAAGCCTACAGAAAAAGATTTTTATAAGGAATCTTCATTTGCCAGATATTTAAGCTTGATTTTGCGGCAGACAGACGGCGACAAAAGTCAGATTGATTCCGACTCCATGGTTTTAAAGTCGCTTGTAAAAAATTTTGACTCCGCAGATTCAGAAATTCCTTCGGGCAAAGGCCGGCTGGATGTTCTTGCCCTTGCTGGATTAATCGGAAAGCAAAGCGCAAGGGAAGTGTATTTTCCTTCAAAATCAGCTTTTTTTTATATTCCGACAGGAAATTCTTCCTATAGTCTTCTGCCCGTCCAGTTTAAGTTTGTATATCCTGCCTACACAGCGAAATCCACAGTCAGCGGAGTTGAAGTTGTGTTGAACAATGTCGGGACAAAAAAAAGCATTGTCATAGAAAATTACAATGCAAATCTTGAAAAATCCGTCAAGCTAAGAGCCAGAAAAGAATACGCGGCAAGCATGAACCGGAGCATTGCAAAAAAAGTAAGCGGAATTGCGGCTGGAATCGCAAGCATAAACGCAAGCAACAAAAGCCGGAAGCTGCTGTCAAAAAACAGCATTGCATATTCATTGTCCTCAGTTGCGTTTAAAGCATTGTGCGCTTCAACAGCCGCAGGGCTTTCCGCAATCGACTTGACGGAAACCGCTGATATTCGGCAGGGAGAATTTTTCCCGGAAAGCGTAAATGCCGCGGGTTTTACAGTTCCTGCTGGACTGTACAAGGGAAAAGTGATTTACCGTTTTTCCGACGGCAGCGTTGTTGAAAAGCCGTTTGAAACGGAAGTAAAAGAAGGAAAGCCGTCGCTGGTTGTTTCTTCTTGCATAAAATAATTTTTTTTAAGAGGTGAATTATGAAGCTAAAAGCAGTTTTAGCAAGTTTGCTGGCAGTTTCCACGCTGTTCTTCTTTTCATGCGCATCAACTTCTGTAAAAAGATATGCGGAGGATGAAAGCGTAAAGGATTTGAGCGGATACTGGAACTCCAACGATGTTGACCAAGTCTGCACGACTTTAATCGAGTCATGCATAAAATCAAAGCGGATTGCAAATTTCAAGGCGGCAGAAGGCAGAGCTCCGTTTGTAATTATTGGAACTATTAAAAACAAGAGCGTTGAGCATATCGACACTTCAATTCTTTCAAAAAGATTTCAGAACGTGATTATCAATGACGGAACTTTGGAATTTGTCGCGGACGCAAATCAAAGAGAAGAGCTGCGTGCGGAAAAAAACGACCAGGCGGAAAATGCCTACGGAACCGCAAAATCAATTGGAAACGAAACTGCGGCGGATTTTATGCTTCAGGGCACGGTTACAACAATCGTAGACACAGCTGGAAGGCAGCAGGTGAGAACCTATCAGGTTGATATGCAGCTGATTGATTTGGAAACAAACAGAATTATCTGGTCTGACCAGAACAACGACATTAAAAAATACATAAAAAAATCGGCTGTAAAGTTTTAACACTCGCTTTGGGAAAAAACTTAGGCGAGCTTAAGGATTTTTATGAAAAGAAATATTTTTGCCTTTTTCTTTGTTTTCTCTGCTTATTTTTTGTTTGCCGCAAAAAGCAAAATGCCTGAATGGATAACTTTTCCGGCAAGCGTTTATCCAGCAGAAAAATATATGAACGGAACAGGCTCCGGCGAAAAACGGGAAGCTGCGGAACTTGAAGCTGTAAAAAATCTTTCCTCTGTTTTCGCTCAGACGGTCAAATCAAATGTTGCCGCATCAAAAAAAATGGAGCAGGCTCTTTCTGAAGGGAAAGTTTCTTTTATCTCAGCTGAAAATTTGCAGCAGAACATAACAAGCCAGGTTGAAGCAGAAAATCTTATTGGAATTGAAATTGCAGAGTATTTTTATAACAAGCCTGAAAAAAAATGGTACGCAGTCGCAATTCTTGAAAGAGAAAAAACAGCCGCCGTTTATCAGAATTATATAGAAAGAAATGACGCGGCAGCCCGCCAGGCAATAAAAGAATCAGGGAAAAATCCTGGCACTTTTTATGGCTACAGTGAAATCTGCTTCGCAGCGGAAATTGCCTCGGAAAACGAAAAGCTGCTTAAAAATCTTATGGTAATTGATTTTGAGCTTGGAAACGAAATCAGCAAGAAAATTATTTCATTTCAAAACACGCAACTAGCGAAAAAAAAGTTCGCGGAAGATATAACCATTTACGTAAAAATTTTCGGAGACAAGGAAAATAGAATAAAATCCGCATTCCAAGATGTTTTTTCAACTTACGGATTTAAAACTTCACCGTCTAAAAAAGAAAAATACAGTCTTGAAGGCAGCTGTTCCTCTGAAATTTCAAAAAATGGAAAAATCACTTACTGCGTCTACTCGCTTGATTTGGATTTTTCGGACAATTTGCGCTCAGAATCCTTGTTTGCAATAAACTTAAAAGGCAGGGAAGGCTCTACTTCTGAATCCGACGCAAAAAACAGAACGTACCGGGTTCTTGAAAAAGGCATAAGAACACAGTTCAGCAAGAATTTTGATTCTTACATAAACAATCTGGCTTTTTAGCAGCTAATTTAGGGAAACATTCGTCTTTTGGCGATTGATTTTATAAAAAGGAGAAAAAAATGAAAAAGAGTATTTTTATTCTTTCTGTTGCCGCCTCGCTTTTGCTTAGCAGCTGCGCGACAACAAAAGTCGCCGGTTCTGGAATCAAAGGCAATGCCGCCAAAGTCCAGAAAAATTATGTGACAATTCTTGATTATCAGGGCGCATCTTTCGGCTCTGAGATTCCTCAGTGGGTTGTTGAAATCGGAAACGGAAATTATTCCGCAGAGTATCTTTCTCCACTTATGCCGGGAATTTCAGGCAAAAAGCCGTTCGTTGTGGTTGCCCGCGGCGACAATCTTGAATTCACAAAACAGTGGGCTGACTTGGTTGATGTGGAAGTCCAGGTTGGCGATGAAATGCAGCGGATTGTAGGAAAAGCAGTTTCTGCGGCTCAGAAAGGACGCTCAAAGCAGAGCGGAGATGTAAAAGAAGCGACAACTTTGGAGCAGGAGCTGAATATGTACAAGCAGGCGGTTTCCGCTGTTGAGCTGAACGGCCTTGAAAAAATCGCTTCTTACTGGATTCAGAAAGAAGTAAAGGCTTCAAAAAGCGCAAAGGAATCAAAAACCTACTACGAGTATTACGCTGTTTGGGGAATGACAAAAAAACTTTACGACATTCAGATTCAAAACGCGATGAACAGCGTTGAAGACAATACTGACGAAGGAAAAGCTCTGAAAGAAGCGCTTTCTCTTAAGCTTCAGAATATGATGATTACTTCAAACAGCGAAGAAATCAACACGGAAGCTGAAGAAGTCCTTGACGCAAAATAAAAGTTCCCCGACGAACGAATAAAAACTTTGTCTTTTCAGGCAAAGTTTTTATTTTTTATATTCTGATTTTGTTTAGGTGGCTGTATGAAAAAAATTCAGAAACACGCGTTCACTTTAATTTTTGTTCTCTTTGCCGCGCTTTTTGCGGCGCATTCAGAAACTTTAGGCGATGATATTTTTGAAAATCAAAAAGTTGAGGACGGAGATTTTTACAAAATCAACAGAGAGCCTTCTAAAAGAGAAATAGAGGATGAAAATTCCAAGCTTTTTGAGAGTGTAAAGCAAAAAAAGCTTGATATGCTAAGAAAAATAGGAAAAGAACGCCAGAAGCTCGAATCTTCAAAAAGCAGCCTTTCTTCAACGACGGAAAAAAGAAAGCAGGAGCTGGAAAAAAACAAGGCCAGGCTAAAATCCCAGCTTTCAAAAAA
>CAZJOU010000180.1:0-2566 GCA_964547685.1 uncultured Treponema sp.
ATGATAACATTTTTTCTGCATTTTCTACAACTTCTTTGTAAACTTCTAAAAAAGAATTATGCGTGTTTTTTATAAATTCAACTTTTTCGTCTTTTGCGGCAAATTCCAATGATTTTGCTTTGTTAGAAAGTTCGGTTGCGCCAATTGTTAGCGACGTGCTTTTTATAGAATGAGCAATTATTGCGTAGTTTTTCCAATCGGAAGAATCAAAGTAGTTTTGTAAATTTTTAGCATTTTTACTAAAGTCGTCTATGTAAATTTTAAGAATTTCGCTATAAATTTCAGTATCATTTGCGCAGTAAACAAGACCAGCTTTTTCGTCTATGTAAGAATCTTTTGTGCGAATAACCGCTGCTTCTGCTAATTCCGAAAATTTATTAGATTTGCTAAGCAAAAGTTCATCAGAAATTGGAATAACTTTATTTTGTGGTAAATATTTGCGAATTGTTTTTTCAAAAATTTCTACTTCTATTGGTTTTGAAATATAATCTGTAAAACCTTCATTTAGATATTTTTCTTTTATTCCAACTGAGGCATTTGCTGTAAGCGCAATTACTGGCGTTTTTTTAGAATTATTCGCTTCTAACTCTTTTAGTTTTTGCAAAGTTTCCGTTCCGTCCATTTCTGGCATCATTAAATCTAAAAAAATAATGTCAAAATGTTCTTTTTTTGCAATTTCCAAACATTCTTTTCCGCTAGAACACAAAGTTACGTCAATCAATGTTTGTTTTATAAGCGATTTTGCAACGTGCAAGTTCATATCGTTGTCATCAACTATTAAAATTTTTGCGTTTGGCGCGGTAAAAGATTCTTTTCGTTTTTGTTGACTAAATTTAAATTTTTCAAAATGTTCTTTGTAATTTCCTAAATTAGTAAAATCTATAATTTCTTGTGGAATTTCTACCGTAAAAGTTGAACCTTCGGAATATTTGCTTTTTACAGAAATTTTTCCGCCCATTGCTTCTGTAAGTTTTTTTGCAATAGCAAGTCCAAGTCCTGTTCCTTCTATATTTCTGTTTTTATTTAAGTCAAAACGAGTAAAACTAGAAAAAAGAGAAGGCAAATCTTCTTCTTTTATTCCAATTCCAGAATCTTGAACTTCTATAAAAAGATTCATTTTATCTTTATTCCAATCTGTTTGTTTTACAGAAAAACGAATAAAGCCTTCGTTTGTGTATTTTACGGCATTTGTAAGAAGATTTAAAATAATTTGTTCAATTCTTAGTGGATCGCCTTTTAAGCGCGACGGAAGTTTTGTGTCTACATCTACAATAAATTGCAAATTTTTAGATTTTGCGCGACCAGAAATCATATTTGTAATGTCGTTTAAAATTGAAGCAAGTTCGTAAGATTGCAAATTAATTTCCATTTTGCCCGCTTCTATTTTAGAAAAATCTAAAATGTCATTAATTAGCGAAAGCAAAGCGTGACCAGCACTTGCAATGTCTTGCGAATATCCGCGAATAATTGGATCTTCACATTCGCGCAAAATCATTTCGTTTAAGCCAATAATTGAATTTATTGGAGTTCGAATTTCGTGCGACATATTTGCAAGAAATTCTGATTTTGCGGCGTTCTTTTGCTCTGTGGCAATTTTTTGCTGTTCAATAAGTTTTTTCTTTCTAAAATTAAACATTTACATTTTTTAGCGCTTCTATTCGCTCTATTAAAGTTGGATGGTCGTAATTCCAAAAAACGTAAAGTTTTGGTGGCAAAAGTTCGCTTAAGTTTTCGTTGTTCAATTTTATTAGTCCAGAAATTAAATGTTCTGGATGTTTTGTAAGTTCTGCAGAAAATTTGTCGGCAGCGTATTCGTCTTTTCTGCTAAAATAACTAGAAATTGGCGAAATTAATTCTGTTAGCGAACCTGCAATTAAGTTAGCAAGGAAAAGTCCAATAAATTGAACAGACGAAATTTCTGTTTCTGCAAATGGAAATCCGAATCCAACATAAAGCGACTGAACTTGCGCAATTTTGTAAAGCACAAACATTAAAATAAGTTCAATAGGAATTAAAACAATAAAGCGTCTAATTATGTGGTGCAATTTGTAATGACCAAGTTCGTGTCCTAAAACTGCAACAAGTTCGTCTGTTGTAAGTTGATTTATAAGCGTATCGTACAAAACAATTCTTTTTGATTTTCCCATTCCGCCAAAATATGCGTTGGAATGTCCGCTACGTTTAGAAGCGTCCATTACAAAAATGCCAGTTGCCTTAAAACCAAGATTTTCCATAAGATTTGTAATTTTTTGCTTTAATTCACCATCTTCTAGCGGAGTAAATTTATTGAACATTGGCGCAATTACAAGCGGATACAAAACTTGCATTACAAGCGTAAAAGCAAAAACTATAACTGTAAGAAAAATCCACCAACCGTGCGGAAAAGCAACAAGAATTCCAATCATTGCTAAAAGTAAAATTGCACTTAAAATTAGGCTCATAAAAAGACTTTTTACAAAATCTAAAAGCCAAAGCGCAGGCGTCATTTTAGAAAAGCCAAATTTTTTTTCTATTACGAATTCTTTGTAAAGCGAAAAAGGAATTCCAATAATTGATTCTGGAAGTG
>CAZJOU010000180.1:2666-4428 GCA_964547685.1 uncultured Treponema sp.
ATTACGAATTCTTTGTAAAGCGAAAAAGGAATTCCAATAATTGATTCTGGAAGTGAGGCTAAAACTAAAAATAGCAAAGCGCAAAAATAGGTTGACCAATAACCATTTGGAAATCCTGTAATAAGGCAAACTTTCATAAAAAGCCAAGGATAAAATCCTGTAAGAACAAGTGTAAGTGTTAGCGCAATATCTACAAAAGAGCGAGGAATCCAGAAAAAATATTTTGCGTTTTCATAGTTACTAATTTTTGCAAGTTTTTCTTCATCAAATACAGAAGATTCTGGAATTGCTTTTAATTCTTCTGGTAATTTTCCACCGTTTTTAACGCGAGCGCGCCAGTCAATAAATTCCAAAAAGTGATTAATTAAAAAACTAAGTACAGTTCCGCAAATAAAAACAATAACAAACGGATTTGAAATTACAATTTTTTCCATAAGATTCCTTTATAATCGGTGGTTAAGTTTGTAGGCTCTGTTCGACATTTCAACTGAAGAAATGTCATTATCGGGCTTGACCCGATAATCTACTTTTTATAAATTTTCTGCAATGTCGTAAATCATTTTTTCGGATTTTTCCCAACCCAAGCAAGCGTCGGTAATTGATTTTCCGTAGCAGCCGTCGCCAGGTTTTTGGTTTCCGTCTACAATGTAACTTTCTACCATAAAGCCTTTTACAAGTTTTGCAATGCGTTCGCTATGCTTTGCAGAATTTAGCACATCGTTTACAATGCGCGGCTGTTCAAAAGGATTTTTGCCAGAGTTTGCGTGGTTACAGTCTACAATAACTGCTGGATTTTTTAATTCTGTTGCTGCATCGTAAAAATCGCAAAGACGAATAATGTCTTCGTAATGATAGTTTGGACGACTTTTTCCCATTTTGTTTGTGTAACCGCGCAAAATTGCGTGTGTAAATGCGTTTCCGTGCGAATGAACTTCCCAACCGCGATAAATAAATGTGTGCGAACCTTGTGCTGCGTGAATTGCGTTCATCATAACAGAATAGTCACCAGAAGTTGGATTTTTCATTCCAACAGGAACGTTAATTGCGCTAGAAACTAAGCGATGTTCTTGGTTTTCTACAGAACGCGCACCAATAGCAACGTACGCTAAAATGTCGTCAAGATAATTGTAATTGTCTGGATAAAGCATTTCGTCTGCGCAAGAAAAACCTGTTTCTTTTAGCGCGCGCATATGCATGTGGCGAGTTGCAATAATTCCTTTTACTAAGTCTGGTTTTTCGGTTGGATTTGGTTGATGTAACATTCCTTTGTAGCCTTCGCCAGTTGTGCGTGGTTTATTTGTGTAAATGCGCGGAATAATAAAAAGTTTATCTTTTACTTTTTCTTGAACTTTTACAAGGCGCGAAACGTAGTCTAAAACGCTTTCTTCGTTGTCTGCAGAACAAGGACCAATAATTAAAAGTTTTCTGTTGTCTTTGCCGGAAAAAATTGATTCAATTTGACTTTGTCGTTCTTTTACAGTTTGTTCCATTTCTTTTGTAACTGGAAACATTTCCTTAATTTCTGTAGGAGTAGCAAGTGCTTTTATAAAATCGCAATTCATATAATCTTCCTTTTATAACTGTTTTGTTATTTTTAAGTTAAAATCGAGTTTTACTAATTTGTCAAAATTGTCTGTGCTTTCGCAGAAATCCGTTTTTGCTACACACGGTGCAGGCCGCATAGGAAACCTATATAGCGGCTGCTTTGCAGCCCGGCCCTGCAAGTGTTCGCAAAAGCCGGTTTCTGCTCCGCACAGTCAAT
>CAZJOU010000181.1:0-4367 GCA_964547685.1 uncultured Treponema sp.
AACTATATCAATTATTTACTGTTATTTCAATTTTTCAACTACAGATGTTATATCACTTTCAGAAACAATTCCTGTTTGAACAAAATGATTTTTTAGTTCCGCTGCCAAATCACTAACTTCTTCTATATTATCTATGCCAAGCATATTTTCTAGTGAATATTTTAAAACTCGCCAGTCGCGGAATTCGCCAATCTTCATATTATTTGATTCAGTGTAGTCCGCTTTTATTTCGTCCCAAGTTGCTCCGCAAAGTCCTGCAAAAACTGCACAGAAAACGCCAGTTCTATCAATGCCAATTTCGCAATGAACCTGGAACGGAGCCGCGTGTGAATTAATAAAGTCGCAAGTTTGTTTTATCCATTGCGCAAAAATTGTAGAGTTTGAATTGTAGTAAACGTGTTTTGCGCTTGGAACAATTCCGTTTGCAGACGAATCCGCAGTTGTGTCGCCAACATACAAAACATTATTGTTATCGATTATTGTTTGATAATATTCCGGAATTGTAACTGTGTAAGAAGTTCCTTCTGTACTTCCAACAGAAGAAACTACAGTATAACTGTTTCCAACTTTGTAAGTTCTGTTGTTACAAAGATTTATATCGCTTGCAATTCTTGCGGCAACTGCATAACTTTGCACAAGTTCAAGACGTTTTTGTTCTAACGGACTATATTCGTGCGTTGGATAGAACGGATGATAAGAACGATATAAATTAGTTGTTCCCGGAACTTGCCTAAAGTTAGAAACGGCTCGTTTTCCTGCATCTGTAGTTAAGTCAAATTCGCTTGACTCTGCAACCTCGATTGCTTCTGCACTATTCGCTAAAACTTCTGCACGACGAGTTTCGTCATCGCTTTTAAAGAAAATTATAAGTTGCGGAGTTACAGTAATATCGCCAATTCCGCCAAAAATATAATTTGTATTAACTGCCGATGGAATTGAAAGAATTTTTCCGTTCTTGTAGAACCTATATTCTGGTTGCCCTGAATTATAGCCAGGTCGTTTTACTTTTTCGTAAGGAAGCGTAATTGTGTGCCAATTATAAGTGCTGTCGTAAGTTAGAGTAAATGAATCTTCGTCTTCTACCCACTTTTTATTGCTTTCATTAAAGATTTGAGTAAACGAACCGCGAATTGTAATTGTATCGCTTGCACTAACGCTTGTCCAAATATCCGGAGAGCACGCAAAAGTAATTGTTTGTTCTTCCGAGTCGTCAATGTAACACTTTTTCTTATTTTCATCTGAATTAAGCGGTTCTGATGAAGAACGGTAAACTTTTACAATGTAAGAATCTGTGTTTGTTCCATCTTTTGCAATTACAGTAATCTTAAATTGAACAGAATCACCAGGATTTGAAATAGTTTGCGTTAAAGATGGCGAAACATCTACAGTTGCGCCAGAATAATTTGGCGTAACAACAAGAGTTGCAGTAGTTTTATCGTAAGGAACAGTGTAAGTCATGCGTTTTGCAAGCGTAAGTGAAGAACCGTTTACAGTTACAGAAGAAAGCGTTGTGTCATCTTCTGACGCTTCCATTTTTATGCTTGCATAGATTCTGTCTTCTGTAGCGTCACCATGGTCAACGTAATTCCAGTTTCCTGTTGCTCCAGCCCAAGTTGAAGGCTTAAATGTGTTATTATAATTACCTGAAATAGAATCTTTTCCACGTTCAGATAAAATTAAATTTCCAGTTTGATTCCACGGACCTTTAGAATCATCATTATAAATTGAATTCCAATTAGAAAGATTTGAATTGTCCAAATATTTTCCGCGTGCAAATAATATTCCATAAGCATTATCTGGAAGTTCAAGAACCATATAATTAGAATCACTTTCAAATTCTTTTAATTGAATCCAACTTCCCTCTTTTCCTTCTTCCCAAACCCAGGCGGCAACAACGGCACTATCTTTTGCATAATTTACGCTTCCAGAATTATCTAAGTAAACTTTATTTCCGCTTGCAGTTTCCTTTATTACTGTAAAGTTCGATTTTGGACTTGTTCGCGTAATATTGTCGTATTTGTATTCAACATAAACAGAAGTTGTGCCTTCCGCTAAAAGTGTAATTACACCATTTTCTACAGTTGCAACAGATGTGTCAGAAGAAGTCCAAGTTGCATCGCTTGTTATATCAGCGGTTGTGTCATCTGAATAATAAGCAGTTGCTTCAAAAACAGGATTTTCTTCTGTAGAATCACTTGTTTCTGCAATGCGCACCTTTACAAGATAAGTTTCCAATGGAAAAACATAATCTGACTTTGTTTTTCCTTCAAAAAGATTTCCGCTTTCCCGACCAGAAATAAAATCTTGTGCAATGCTCTCTGAATCAAGCCTAGAAAGGTCGTTTCCGCAATCTTCTAATGTTGGAATAACGCTGGTAAGAGCAGAAATTTCGCTATCTGTAAGGTTGCTAATTTCGATTCCGCTTTCAAAAAGTTCGTTATAAACGTTTCCAACACACGAAGTTGATTTATTTATTACATCGATTGTATTTTCGCCAGGGTTTATGTCTGTAACGGCGCGCAAAACGCCTTCTTCTATATAATTGCCAGAAGAATCTAACGCAAAAACAGAGATTATTCTATTTTTTCCTACTGGAATTTTTTCTATGCGAACCGAACCTGTTCCGCTATCTATTGAACAAGTTGAAGATATTTCGCTTGTAATTCCGTTACCAGTAACTGTAACTTTTGCGTTTACAATGCTAGAAACATCAAGAGCTTTTGCCGCAGAAGAATAAATAAGATTTCCATATTTAGAGTCAGAATTTCGCCGGTCTTCTAAAGAATTTGAACAACTGGCAAAAATTAAAAAACTTGCCGAAAAAAGAAAAAATAAAACTTTAAATATAAAACTTTTTTTATTTTGCATTAAAAATGCCACCTTATTTTACAAATTTAAAAATTTAGATAAGGGGAGGCTCTAAAAACTTCAGTTTTTGGAGCCAACTCTGAAAAAGCGATGTTCTAACTCGTGCTATTTTAACGAGTTAGAACTCGCAGGCATCTCTAAAAACAATCAAAATTTGAGTTTTTAGAGATGCCCATAATTATTTTTAGATGCAAATAAGATAAGACCAAACTTTTTTAATTCCTTACCAAGTTTTATTTTAAGTCTAGTTTTTTAATAAAGCAAATTTTTTTTTAAATTTTTGGTGCAGTTGCTATTTTCGCGTCACATAGCGCGTCATTCCGTGCCCAGACACGGAATCTACTTGTTTAGCGTTCTTGCCACTTTTCGCAAAAGTTCTATCTTTTTGAATAATTTTTCGCAATCCAGTCTTTGTACGCGCCGCTTTTTATGTGGCTTATCCATTCGTCGTTTTGCAAATACCAGCAAATTGTAGAAAGCAAGCCTTGTTCAAACGTCATTTTGCGTTCCCAGCCAAGTTTTGTTTTTGCTTTTGTGCAGTCAATTGCATAGCGGCGATCGTGTCCTGGTCGGTCTTTTACAAAAGTGATTGTTTTTCGCACTTCTTCCGCATCTTTTCCAAGTTCTTTAGAAGTCAAATCTATAACTGTGTTCAAAAGTTTAATGTTTTCCCATTCATTTTCGCCGCCCAAGTTCCATTTTTCGCCCGCTGACGACTGTTTTACAATTTGCCAAACTCCGCGATTGTGGTCTTCTACATAAATCCAGTCGCGAATATTTTTTCCATCGCCATAAACAGGAAGATTTTTTCCTTCTTTAATGTTCGTTATCATTAGCGGAAGCAATTTTTCCGGAAACTGATACGGACCATAATTGTTAGTGCAGTTAGAAAGCGTTACCGGAAGTCCGTAAGTGTGAAAATAAGCCATTACAATGTGGTCAGAACTTGCTTTGCTTGCAGAATAAGGCGAACGCGGATCGTAAGGTGTCGTTTCTACAAAGTAGCCTTTTGGACCAAGCGAACCGTAAACTTCGTCTGTAGAAATGTGATGAAACAAAACATCGTCGCGAATTGAACCGTCGTCGCGCTTCCAAAAATTGCGAGCCGCATCCAAAAGCGTAAAAGTTCCCATAACGTTGGTTTTCATAAACGCTTCTGGACCTAAAATTGAACGGTCAACGTGGCTTTCCGCCGCAAAGTGAATAATTGTGTCAATATCGTATTGCTTTAAAATCCGCTCGATTTGCGGCCGGTCGCAGATGTCAACCTTTTCAAAAAAATAGCGAGCATCGTTCCCTTTCGCAGAAACTCCGTACTTTGCTTCCACATCTTTAAGGCTTTCCGCATTTCCTGCGTAAGTTAAGCAGTCAACATTAACAATTCGCCCGTCAAATCCAGAATCAGTAAACGCCGCTCCGCCAGCAGTACTCTCGCCCATCAAATAATGAATAAAGTTCGAACCAATAAAACCAGCACCGCCAGTTACAAGTATGTTTTT
>CAZJOU010000182.1:0-4349 GCA_964547685.1 uncultured Treponema sp.
CCATTTTCTGGAGCAAGAGCAGGATGCGAAGTAAGCAAACTTTCAAGTTGAACCATTTCGTTTTTGCTTTCATTTATATATGAAAATAATTTTTGTTTTTTATCGTTTTCCATAAAAATTCACCTTGATTTTAAAATCGCTTTATTTTATCAATTTTCGCTTTTTATTTATAGAGCAAAGAATTAAATTAGTTAGCCTTTGCTAACTCAATTCTTTGTAATATAAAAAAATAGACACGCTTTTTTTGTTTTAGTATAATTTAGAATATGAGAAAACTGCATACTTTTAAGGGTGGAATTCATCCTAAAGAAATGAAGGAATTAAGCAATAAATGTCCAATCACTTCTGCGTTTCCTGCTTCTAAAACTGTTGTAATTCCAATTACAATGGGCGGCGCACCAAACACTGCGCTTGTAAAAGTTGGAGACGTAGTAAAAAAGGGTCAAATTATTGCTTCTGGCGATAAACTAATGAATTGTCCAGTTCACGCTTCTGTTAGCGGAACTGTAAAAAAAATAGCAAACAATCTTGTTACAGGAAACGGAATTGCGCCTTGCATTTTTATTCAAGCAAACGATTCCGAAGAAACAGATTTTATGCCACCGCTAGATCCATTTACTTGCGAACACGACGAAGCGTTGGCTAGAATTAAAAACGCAGGAATTGTGGGAATGGGTGGCGCGTCTTTTCCGGCTCACGTAAAATTAAATCCGCCAAAAGACAAAGAAATTCAATATGTTTTAGTAAATGCGGCAGAATGTGAACCTTACCTAACTTGCGACGAACGAATTATGCAAGAAACGCCCGAAAAAGTTATAGATGGACTTGCAATTATCTTAAATCTTGTTGGTGCGGCAGGAATTATTGCACTAGAAGATAATAAATCTTACATAAAACCAATTCTAGAAGCGGAAATAGAAAAAAAAGGTTACGGCGATGACATTTCTGTTTGTCTTGTAAAAACGAAATATCCGCAAGGTTCGGAAAAATTTATAGTTTCTGCTTGTTTGGGCGTAGAAATTCCAAGCGCAAAACTTCCAGCAGACGCAGGTTGCATTATTTCGAATGTTGGCACAGTTTGTGCAATTAGCGACGCTTTTAGACTTGGAAAACCGCTAATAGAACGAAGCCTTACAATTTCGGGAAACGCCGTAGAAAAGCCTTGCAACATTCGCGTTCCTATTGGAACTTTGGTTAGCGATTTAATTCCAGATGTTTTTACATTAAAAGAAGATAAAGCTGTAAAATGTATTTCTGGCGGCCCAATGATGGGTTTTGCTATGAGTTCGCCAAATTTCCCGATAGCAAAAGGAACTAGTGGCGTTACTTTTTTAACAAAAGAAGAAACGTATCTTGGCGAAGAAGAACAATGTATTAGTTGCGCACGTTGCGCACACACTTGCGCAATGCATTTAAGCCCCGTAATGATGTTGCGTTCCTTAAAAGAAAACGACGTAGAAAAAGCAAAGCGATTTGGTCTTATGGACTGCATTGAATGTGGTTGCTGCGCTTTTGTTTGTCCAGCGCACATAAAAATTGTTCAGCGAATTAGACTAGGAAAATCTGTTGTTCGCGCAAAAATAGCGGCAGAAAAAGCAAAACAAGCCGCAGCCGCAAAAGTAGCAGAATCCGCAAAGGTGGTTGAGCCTGTCGCACCGAAGGTCGCGCAAGTAACCACCGCTAAACCAGTGGCAGCCGCTAAACCAGTGGCAGTCGCTAATTCCGCGCCAGCGGAAATTGCGAACACAACTACTTCTAACGCTAACACTAAGGGAGAAAAATAATGGCCGACATAAAAGATATAAAATTTCACCTTTCTTCTAGCCCACACTTTTCGCTTGGAAATTCTACGCAAAAAATTATGGCGGGCGTTCTTATTGCGCTACTTCCAGAAGTTGTTGCAGGAACAATATTTTTTGGCTACCGAGCACTACTAGTTGTTCTTTTTAGCGTTCTTGGTTGCGTTTTTTGGGAAGCACTTTTTCAAAAAATAACTGGACAAAAAATTGTTGTAAAAAATCTTTCTGCTGCGGTAAGTGGCGTAATGTTAGCATTAGTTTTACCTTCTACAGTTCCGTTTTGGCAAGTTTTTCTTGGCGACTTTGTAGCAATGGTAATTGCAAAAGGACTTTTTGGCGGAATTGGAAGCAACATTTTTAATCCCGCTTTAACTGGAAGAGCATTTTTGTTCATAAGTTTTCCAGCTGCCATAGGCGCAAAATGGTTTGATCCAGATTTAGTTCCGCGCATTCACCGAGAACTTTTAGCAAAAGGACTTTCTGCAGAACAAATAGACGCAATGAGCCAAGCAACAACTTGGGACGGAATTACGTCTGCAACAGTTTTAAGCAAAATAAAAGCGGGAACCTTAGAACATTTCGACTTTTTGCAATTTTTTATAGGAAACCGAGCCGGTTGTATTGGCGAAACTTCTGCAATGTTGATTTTAATTTCGTTCATCTTTTTACTTGTAACCAAAATAATAGATTGGCGCGCTCCGCTTGCAATGGTTGGAACTTTTGCACTTTGCACATTTTTTGCAGGTCTTTCTAGCGGAATTGCTTCTGCAGTTTCAGACGTAGGAATTGCACTTTTAACTGGTGGAATTCTTTTTGGCGCAACATTTATGATAACAGATTACGCAACTGCTCCCGTTACAAAAGCGGGAAGATTTGTTTTTGGCGCAGGTTCAGGATTAATTACATTTTTAATTAGAAAATTTGGCGGTTATCCAGAAGGCGTAATGTTTAGCATTTTAATTATGAACTCTATTGTTCCGTTCTTAAATAATCTTACAGAAAGAATGTACGGTTACGGAAAAAAAGGTCATAAAAAACCAGAATCAAAAAAAATTAATATGGAATTTGACATAACTTCTGCAAAAGAAAGAAAAATTGAAGGAGGGAAAAGATAAAAACCGCCTAAAATAGCGTCGGTTTTTATCTTGACAAGTTTGCGTTGCAAACTTGCATATTTACTGCGTTTCTTCACTTCGTTGCAGAAACGCTTAAAAAGTCAATCGAAAGTTGAAACTTTCTTCTTGACTTTTTATAGGGGGAAAAGTGACTAGTGTAAAAAATGATGATTCAATTTTTGGAATGTTAAAACTTGGTTTTACGCTTGCGCTTTACGCAGTTATTTCTTGCACAATTTTAGCAGTTGTAAACAATTTTACTGCACCAAAAATCGCTAAAAATCAAATAGAAAAAGTAAACAAAGCAATGGCAACTTTTTTTCCTGGCGAAGGATTTTCTTTTGAACAAACGACTAATTTTTCTGCTCCAGAAAGTTCTGCAAAAGTAGAAAGTTTGATTATTGCAAAAAAAGAAGGAAAAATAGTTGGAGGAGCGGCTCAAGTTTCGGGACCAACTTACGACACTGCGACAATTCTTGTTGGAATGTCATCTGATGGAACAATTACAGGCGTTCAATTTTTAAAAAACACAGATTCTCCGGGATTTGGCTTAAAAGCAAGCGATTCAACTTTTAAGTTGCCAAGCGGAAAAACTTTTTATGGCCAATTTACAGGGAAAAACGCAAAAGACGGCTTTGAACTTGGCAAAAATTTTGACGCAATTTCGGGCGCAACAATTACAAGTAATGGCGTTGCAAATCTTTTAAAAACTGGAACACAAACTTTGCTTTCTTATATAGAAAATATTAAAGATTCAGAAAACGCTGGAGGTCAAAATGAATAAGCGACTTCAGATTTTTACAAACGGATTCATTCGCGAAAATCCGCTTATTGTTCTAAATATTGGACTTTGCTCTTCGCTTGGTGTTACAACTAGCGTTTTTAACGGACTTGGAATGGGAATGGGAATGCTTTTTGTTTTAGTTATGAGCGAAATTGTAATAAGCATTTTTAGAAAATTAATTCCGTCTGCAATTAGACTTCCAGTTTTTATTATTATAATTGCGGCTTTTACAACTATTGTTCAACTTGTACTAAACGCTTATGTAGAATCGCTTTACGAAGCGTTAGGCGTTTTTCTTCCGCTAATTGTTGTAAACTGCATTATTATGGGCCGCGTAGAAGCGTTTGCTTCTAAAAATAGCGTTGGCAATTCCGCCTTAGACGCATTAGGAATGGGACTTGGCTACACAATAGTTTTAGTAATAATTTCGCTTTTTCGCGAACTTTTTGGTGGCGGCACGCTAATGGCAGGAACTCCGCTAAAAATAGAAATAATTCCCGAAAGTTACAGAATTGGCGTTCTAAATAGCGCACCAGGCGGATTTTTAGTTTTTGGCGCACTTGCGGCTTTAGTTCAATTTGCAAAACAACGTGCCGCGCTTAAGTTAAACAAAAAACTAGAAGAGCCAAAAGCCGAAGATTGCGCAAATTG
>CAZJOU010000183.1:0-4343 GCA_964547685.1 uncultured Treponema sp.
ATTGGCGCATAAACTGGGTTTTGTATGCTTGCTAAAATCCACATTATAATTAAAACAATGTCGTTTGCTGCGTAACCAAGCGCATAATAAGGAAGCCGCA
This sequence comes from uncultured Treponema sp., assembly GCA_964547685.1. GTDB lineage: Bacteria > Spirochaetota > Spirochaetia > Treponematales > Treponemataceae > Treponema_D. The sequence goes on from CAZJOU010000183.1 coordinate 101, forward strand.
TAACTGTAAAAACAGACGCAATCATACTTGTTGCAATAGAAACTGTGCTAATTTCCAAATTTGCCGTATTTAGCGCACGAAGAACAAAATAAAATACAAAAGTTGCAACTGCGGTAATTAAAAACGCAATAAGCGACTTTTTTGGGGTAAGATGCGCCATTCTAACTTCGCTTTTTCCGCTTTTAGAAGGATTTTTTAACCAAACTACTGCAGAAATTGCATCTGCAGGAAGCGTCATAAACAAATATGTAATTGCTTCGCCGTAATATCTAAAAGTTAGCGAAACTATTGCATACAAAACACAAAAAATAACCATTAATATTTGACCAGAAACGTGTCCTTTTGCTGTAAAAATTAGCGATGTTACGCCAATTAGCGTTGCAACTAATGTAAGCGGATTTTTTTCTGGAACGAATGCAAATATTATAACAATTCCTACAATAGAAAAGAACCACAAAAGTTTTTCGTAAAAATTTAATTCTGGAATAAAAGTATTTTTTTTCATAAAAACCTCGTTGCAATGTTGCCTTTCTTAACATAAATAAAAAAAGCATTCACACAAGAATATCGCGGAAACTTTTTAGTTTCCCACCTACCGATATTCGTATGCGAATGCTCTTAACCGCAATTCTTTCGAATGCGCCGCCAAAATGGCTCAATAGCAATTTTCTGTCCGGCGACAGATATTAAGTTGTAAAAAAAATATATTTTTCTATGCAAAAAATGTCAAGTAAGGTGCAAAAATAAAAATTGTTTTTCACAATTAAAAAAATCCTAAAAAGTGGGACGCAGGCGAAAAATGAAAGGGCCCAAGGAAGCCTAACATCGAAGATGTCGGCGGACTGGGAAGGTTCGTTTTTCGCCGTTGCTGGGACCCGCTTTTTAGGATTTTTTTAATAGCACTATCAATTTTTATTGTATTACAAAATCCACAGATTTACATAAAAGTTCTAAACGTTTATTTTATATTTCCGATATTCAAAGTAGAGAAGTTTTTTTACCAGAGGGGAAATATGGATAAAAAATTTATTTTTTCGCTTTTTAGCCTTGTTTTTATAATTTCACTATTTGGCTGTGCTTCTAACAAAAAAGAAGTTTCTATTCAGCAACTTATTCTAGAAGGCAAAATAGACGAAGCAAAAGCGCGTTTTATTTCTAAATACGATATTAACGAAATTGACGAAAACGGAAATACAGCCCTTCATACAGCGGCAAAAATAAATGATGCAAGTCTAACATTATTTTTGCTTTGCTACGGCGCAGATCCAGATTTAAAAAACTATTCAAGTCAAACTCCATTACACGTTGCAGTAGAAAATAACGCAAAAGAAGCGGCTCAGCAATTAATAAATTTTGGTTGCAACATTTTTGCGCGCGACGGAAGTGGAAAAACCGCAATGGAAAGTGCCTTTGCAAAAGACCCAGTTTATTACGACATTTTTATTACAGAAAAAACTGGACAAATTCGCGATGCAGATAGACAAAAAACTATTGTTCACTACTTTGTAGAAACAAAAGACGAAACAGCAATAGAAACTTGCGTTCGCAAAGGAATTCCTATTTCCGAAAAAGATTCAGATGGAAAAACTCCACTAGAATACGCTTTTGACGACATAGAAAGTGACGGAATGGTAGAAATTGCAGCCGAACTTATTATGAACGGCGCAGAACAAGTAAAAAATTCAAACTTTGAATATTTTGAAACCGCAATCTTAAACAGAAACATAAACTACAGATTCGAAGACGGACAAACTCCGCTTCATTATGCAGCAATTGCTGGTCATAAATCTATTACAAAATATCTTTTAGAAAACAACGCACAAACAAACGTTCAAGACAGTTCTGGCGCAACTCCGCTACACGAGGCAGTTCGCTACGGACACACAGAAATTGCAAAAATGCTATTAGATTCTGGTGCGTCTGTAAACGCAAAAGACAATCTTGGAAAAACGCCAGTTCTTTTAATTATTCCAGCAACGCAAAGAGCCGAACTTTACAATCTTTTAATTGCGTACAAAGCAGATATTAGCGAAAAAGATATGTACGGCGATTCTGTATTGCATACAGCAACAATGACAAATGTTCCTGTAGAAATTCTTGGAATTTTGGTAAATGCAGGTGCTTCTGTAAACGAACGAAACAAAGACGGAGTTACTCCGCTTCAACTTGCAATAGAAAATAAAATTCCTTCTCACGTAAAATTTTATGCAGAACACGGCGCAGACATAAATTCAAAAGACACAAAAGGCAACACGCCGTTAATTATGGCCTTAAAATCAAATGATCCAAACGATAAAACTTTGGAAACAATTTTAAATAAAGAAAATATTACAAGCCTAGATTCAGACGGAAATACTCCGCTAATTACAGCAATTATTACAGATGCAAATCAGCAAAAAATTCAATATGTTCTAAGTCTTACAGACGAAGTAAATACGCGAAATTCTGCCGGAAACACTGCTCTTTATCTTACAGTCTTAAAAAACCGAAAATCTATAGGCGAAAAACTTCTTGCAAAAAATGCAGATATTTTTTCTACCAACAACAAAAATAATTCGCCATTAAGCCAAGCATTAAAAACTCCATCAATTATGGAATGGCTAATTACATCTAAAACAATAAAAGATACAGACGGAATTGGAAACACTGCTCTTCACTATGCGGCAGAATGGGGCTTAAAAGATGCCGTTGACGTTCTAATTACAAAAGGCGCAAATAAAGAAGCAAAAAATGCAAATGGCGAAACTCCAATTTTTAGCGCTTGCAAAACAGACAATCCAGAAATTGTTGCGTTCTTAGTAAAAAAAGGTTGCAAATATAATGTTCGCGACAACTTAGGAAGCACGCCATTACACGTTGCAGTTCGATGGGGAAACACAAACACAGCCGCTCAACTTATAAAAATTGGCGCAGACATAAATGCTCAAAATGTTTCTGGAAAAAGCCCACTTGCAGAAGCTGCACTTGGCGGAAAACCAGAAATTGCAAAACTTTTACTAGAAAAAGGCGCAGACGCAAACACTAGCGACACAAATGGCCGCACAGTTTTAATGGACGCCGTACGCGCGCGAAACACAAATACAATAAAAATGTTGCTACAATACAACGCAAATCCGCAAATACAAGACTTAAACGGACGCAACGCATATCACGAAGCCGCTAGCACAGCCGACATTGCAGTTATTAACATAATTCGCGCTGCTGGTGGAAATCCGCTAAGTCGCGACAAAAACGGAAACACTCCGTTTAGCATTTGCCTAGACCAAGAAACTTCTATAATAAAAGCCGTTTTAGGAAATGACAAAACAATTTCGGATAGCGACGGAAACACTCCGCTTCATATTGTTGTAGAAAACAATAAATCTAGCGAAATTCTTAGAATGTTAATAGATTCTGGCTATCCAATAGACACAAGAAACGCAAACGGTTACACTCCGCTTGGAATTGCCGTAGAAAAAAATTACAATAAACTTGCGTTAGTTTTGCTAGAAAAAGGTTCAAATCCATTTATTCAAATAGATAGCAAAGGAAACAACGCAACTTTAATTGCATTGCAAAAAAATAACAAAGAAATTTTGGAAGGAATTGTAAAGTACGCTGGTTCTATGACAGACATTCAAGGAAATACAATTTTGCATTACGCCGCGCGAACAAGTAGCGGAACAACAATTAGAACGTTGCTTTCTTACGGTCTTGATGTAGAAGCAAAAAATATTTACAACGAAACGCCTTATACTGTAGCGGTTAGATGGAAGCGTAGCGAAGCAGCAAATCTTTTAAAACCTGTAGAAAAAAAGTAGAACAGTGTCATTGTCGGGCTCGACCCGACAATCTACAAACGTATTCCAACTTCTTAAAGCAAAGCAGGCAAGCATTTTTATAATTTTCCTGCCAACTTAAGCAGTTCCAAAAAACCGCTGTTTGGTTTTCGAAGTTCTTTTGAACCTCTAGTTATTTTGCAAAGCGACATATTATATTTTTTTGCTATTTCTCGTTGAGTTGTTTTTGCGTTTAATTCTTTTACTATTTGCCAACGTTCACCAAAATCTTTTCGTTCGTTTGGAGTAAAAAGACAACTAAACACAGATTGTAGCGTTTCTTTATCATTTATTTGTGTAATAAGACCGCAAAGTTCATCGTAACTTTCTAAAATAGCCGGATTCGTTTCCGTTTTGTTCTTATTCATAGAAACATTATAACACAATTAATTTTTCCGTCCAACATTAAACGAACAACAATAAAC
>CAZJOU010000184.1:0-4335 GCA_964547685.1 uncultured Treponema sp.
GCAAAGCCGCAAAAGTTGAACCGCTTTTAAAACTTAAACTAAAAGACGGAAAGCGAACTTCAAAACGCTTAGCAGATTCAGAACAACTTCGCCTTGCACGCGAAAATATGCAAAAACAACTTGCAAGCCTAGACGCAAGTTACAAACGAATCTTAAATCCACACATTTACAAAGTTTCGCTAACCGAAGAACTTAAAAACTTAAAAGCAGATTTTATTAAGAAGAATATAAAGTAGAAAATAACTTTTAGGGCAAATGTCGAGTTTTTTAAAATTTGTAAAGAAACTGTCATGCTGAACTCGTTTCAGCATCTATTTTTGACAAATTCTGACATTATAGATTTCGAAACAAGTTCGGAATGACACAATTTTATCAAAAATATGAAACTCGACATTTGACCTTTTAGATTATTTTTAATACATCATCTATATTTTGAGACATTTTCTCTAAAAGTTCATTTTTTATATGCTCGCGAATTTTCTGTTTGTGAGCTTCTGCTTTTTCATTTTCCTTATGCAAAGCATTTTTTGAACGTTCGTTTTCAGAAAACAGTTCCAAAACTGGCACATTCAACGCTTCTGCAATTCGTTCGATTGTCGCAAGTTTTGGAATATTTTTGTATGTTTCCATAAGCCCAATGTAACTTGCAGATGTATTGCAAAATATCGATAGTCGCATCTGCGAGATTCCTTTTTCCTGCCTTATTCGTCTTATGTTATCTATGACAGTTTTTTCAAGTTTTGTAGGCGATTGTTCTTCATCAGCTTTCATACTACTAATTTTGATATTGTTTAGCACCTTATAACTTGTTTATTTGATAGGTTTATGATACTGTCTTTTTAGTAGTATAAATTTACTATCAAATCAGGGAGAACATAGTGCGGTTTGTAGACCAAAAACTGTTAAAATTTTTGCTTGTTGGAATAATAAACACAATTGTCGGCTGTGGTCTGATGTTTCTTTTGTACAACGTTTTCAATATTTCATATTGGATTTCATCGGTTTGCAACTACATTTTTGGCGGAATCTGCTCGTTCTTCTTGAATAAATATTTTACATTCCAAAACAAGCAGAAAAGTTTTAAGCAAGTTTTGTTTTTCATCTTAAATCTTGCACTCTGTTATTTGATTGCATACATCGGAGCAAAAAAATTGATAGAATTTTTGCTTAATTCAACATCGTTTTCGGAAAAAAATAAAGGAAATATTGCTCTTCTTACAGGAATGATTTTATACACGATTTTAAATTATCTAGGACAGCGAATTTTTGTTTTTGCAGAAAAGAAATGTGAAATACAAAGGAGCGAAAAATGACACCTGAAATTTCAATTGTAGTTCCATGCTTTAACGAAGAAGAAGCAATTCCACTTTTTTATGCAGAGTGTCAGAAAGTATTAAAAACTCTCAATTCAGTTTCTGCAGAATACGTTTTTGTTGATGACGGCTCTTCGGACAAAACTTTGGAAGTTCTGCACGACCTTTGCAAAAAGAACTTAAGTGTTCATTTTGTAAGTTTTAGTCGCAACTTCGGAAAAGAAAGTGCTTTGTATGCAGGACTTTCTAAAGCTCAAGGCAAATACATTGCAGTTATGGATGCAGACTTGCAAGATCCGCCGTCACTCTTGCCACAAATGCTAAAAGCAATTCAAGACGAAAACTTTGACTGTGTCGCAACAAGACGCACAACTAGGAAAAACGAGCCAAAACTGCGTTCGTTTTTTGCACGACTTTTCTACAAGATTATGGCAAAAATGAGCAATGTTCCTGTAGTTGATGGAGCAAGAGATTTCAGATTAATGACAAAGAAATACAAGAACGCGGTTTTATCTCTTGCTGAAAAAAATCGCTTTACAAAAGGAATTTTTCCTTGGGTGGGATTTAAAACTAAATGGTTTGAATACGAAAATATTGAGCGTGCAGCAGGAAAAACAAAATGGTCATTTTGGAAATTGTTTTTGTATTCGCTTGACGGAATTATCGGTTTTTCAACAAAACCGCTTGCGTTTTCTGCACTCGCTGGTATTTTTTCACTACTCGTTGCATTCTTTTTAATAGTGTTCATCGTAATCAGGCGGCTTGTCTTCGGCGATGCGGTTCAAGGTTGGGCAAGTTTAGTTTGCTTAATCACATTTTTTGCAGGAGTGCAGTTGTTTTGTCTTGGAATTTCGGGACTTTACATTTCAAAAATATACACGGAAGTAAAACAAAGACCACTTTATATTGTAAAAGAGGAAAAGTGATTATGGAAAATCAGATTGTAAATTCAGAAACTAAAACAGAGAAAATTACAAAAATTCTTTTAATTTTGTGTGGAATTATAGGAGTATGCTCTCTTGTTTTGTTTTTACCGCAAGTACGCAAGATGATTATCGCTTTTGGTGAAAAAGTTGCTGGAAAATCCCTAACACATGATTTTTGGAATAAACTACTTAAAAATATGGAAATAGAATTTTTTGGACTTTGCTTAATAATTTTCATTTTTTTACATTGTTTTTCCAGATTATATTTAGCATCAAAAAAATCAAACAAAAGTATATATCAAATCATAATTGGAAAAATTCAAAATGTTTCTGTTAACGATTGGCTTCATTATATTGCTTTCATTTTTTTTGCATTATCACTATGTGTTATTCATTTTTGTCTAGTTGAAGGAGGTGATGATGTCAATGTTTTTAATCATGCGTTATCTGAAAGTTCATATATTGATTTCCTAAAAACGAGATACAATAATTGGTCAAGCAGACTTATAATTGAAAGCGTTTTAATAAACGTTTACCACCTTCATTTTGGACTTTGGCGACTTCTAGATGTACTCGCATTTATTGTTATAGCGGAGTCTATGATTTTAATTGCATTTCCGAAAGATTTTAGGAAATATTCATTTATCGTTTATGCAACAATTCTGATTTTTATTCCTTATCATTCTCTAAAAACAGCTGGCTGGGGTGCAACAACGGTAAACTATCTGTGGCCACTTGCAGCTGCAATACCAAGTTTTGTTGTCGCAAAAAAGATTTTCGCTAATGAAAAATTAAAAAAGATTGAAAGTGTCATTTCTCTTTTGGTTTTAATTTTTGCAATAAATCAAGAGCAAGTTGCTGCACTAGTCTTTGGGTTGAATATAAGTTTTTTAATTTTTCGCATTGTACAAAATCGTAAATTTGAAAAAACGGATTTTTATTTTGCAATAGCAATTATTTTATCGTTGCTCGCTATTATCTTTATTCTCACTTGTCCAGGAAATGAAATTAGATTTTATAAAGAAGTTACTCACTGGTTTCCTGAATATTTAACTCTTTCATTCTTTGATAAAATTCAACTTGGAATTATTACAATCTGCACATATTACTTTTCGTTTAGAGAAAAGAATTTTGTGCTTGTTCCTTTATGCATTGTACTTTCTTTGATTTTCTACAAGAAAAATAAGAAGTTATTTTTAGTTCAGATTTTTTTGGACATATTTGTAGTTTTTTCGTTCTTCTTGCGGACAATAAAAAAAATAGTAAAAATTGATTTTCTTATTACAAACAACAAACTTTCTCAGTTTTCAAATCATTCGTGGGTTGCTATTATCATTGAATGCGTTATTTTACTTTTGATTGCATTGTGCTTTTTATATCAAGTGTTTGCAGTGATGAAAAACAAAAAAGACGGACTTTTTAATTCATTTCTTTTGTGTGCAGGTTTCTGTTCTGCTTTTATAATTGCATTTTCACCAACAGTATACGCAAGTGGAAGCCGTTGCTATTTATTTTTTACAGCAATACTTTTCTTAGTTACATTTCGTTGTTTTTATGATTTCAAAGCATAATTTACATTACAAAACCTAACAATTATATATCTATTTCGTTTTCTTGACGCCATTATTTTTACAGAGTATATTTTAATATGTTGGAGGCACTTATATGTCAGATACAACATTTAATTCAATGCTAACAGAAGTTGACAATTTTTCGTTTGACCAATGTATTTTACTACTTTCTAAGTTGACCCAAGTTTTCGCTAAGAAACAAAAAGAAAAATCAATTCAAAAAAAATCAATGTATGGCGTCTGGAAAAACGAACCATTTTATATGTCTCCAGATTTTGACGAACCTCTAGAAGATTTTGCGGAGTATATGTAATGCGCTATTTATTAGACACACATACAATTCTTTGGTATCTTTTTGGCGATTCCCGACTTTCAGAAAATGCTAGAAAAACAATAGAATCTAACGAATGTTATTTTAGTTATGCTTCATTTTGGGAAATTTCAATAAAACGTAAAACACAATGATCCCTTTGACCGCATTTTGATTTCCCAAGCACTAAATAATAAAATGACAATTATCACTTG
>CAZJOU010000185.1:0-4329 GCA_964547685.1 uncultured Treponema sp.
GCTAATTCGGTGTAACCTGCTTTTTTTACACATTCAAGCGCGTATTCAAAACCAAAGTCTAAACGTTCTGGGTTATGGCAATCTGAACTTAGCGTTATTGGCACGTTACGTTCAAAAAGTAGCGAAAGAAATTCGCTAGAAGGATAAATATCGTTCATATAGCCGCGCGCCATTGCGCCTGTATTTGCTTCTACAATAACGCCACTTTTTTTTATTGCGTCCGCAGTTGCTTTTATTTCTTTTCTGTACCAAGTTTCGTTTTCGTTAAACATTTTTAAAACGCCGTTATTTTTTCGCACAAGGTCAGCGTGGCCAATTATAGAAAACTTGCACTTAGAAAGCATTTCTCGCTCTAAAGCAAAATATTCGCAAACAAGTTGTTTTGCGTTTCCGTCGTAAATAAAATCAATTTTTTCTTTTAAAAGATTTGCGTTGTAATCTACAGCAAGTCGCCCTTTTTCTGAAAAAACATAATGAACGGAACCAATTAAAAAATCTGGATTAAGACGCTTATAACGACTAAAATCTGGCAAAGTAACCAAAGGAACGTAATCTGCTTCAAAACCAAGCAAAATTTTTAGTTTGCCAGCAAATTTTTCTTTTGCAGCGTTTACAGCATTTACGTAAGAATCAAAATTATTTGGCGGAATGTGCCAAGTGCTTGCAAAAGGATACATACTGTGGCTAGAAAAGCCAAGAATATCAAAACCTTTTTTAATTGCAATTTCTGCAATTTGTTCAACAGTTCCTTCGCCGTCGCAAAACGAAGTGTGTGTATGATAATTTGTTTTTAGCATTTGTGGTTCCAACTATTTGTTTTAAGAATGAATTTATCAAAATTTTCTTCAAATTCAAGAAGATTTAGCAAAAAAGCGTTTGAATCTTTATCTTTTGTTGCCTGACTAAGCTTTGCGGCTAAATTTGTAAGTTTATTTGCAGAAATTGCAGCTGAACTTCCCTTAAAAGTGTGTGCAATTCTATGAAGTTCGTCAAAATCTTTGTCTTTTTCTTTAAGCATTTCTTTACATTGCTTTATAAAACGTTCTGTTTGGTCAATGTAGTCCAAAATAATTTGATTTCCTAAATCCCAGTCTTGTCCAATAGTATCTTCAAAATCTTGAATGTCCCAAATTTCGTCATTTAGAATGGCTTGCGGTTTTTCCAAAACAGAAATATCTTTTGCAGTAGGAAGATCCAGAATGGTTTTCCACTTTGATAAAATTTCTTTTATCATTTCGCGCTTAAAAGGTTTTACAAGAATATCGTTAATTCCAATTTGCTTGTATTGCGAAAAACTTGCCGGATCGTTATTTGCTGTGCAGGCAATAATTATTCCTTGATATTTATTTTTTCGTAAAATTTCTGTTGCTTCCGTTCCGCTAAGAACCGGCATTTGAATGTCCATAAAAATTATTTTTATTTCTGGATGATTTTGAATTACATCTATAACTTCTTTTCCGTTTGTTGCTTTGTAAACAGTTGCTCCAAAATGTTCAACAAAACTTACTAATATTCTTCTGTTTGCTGGATGATCTTCTGCAACAAGAATATTTAAATTTTGTGCAATATTTTTTTCTGCTTCTTTAGAAGTTTCTTTTTCGTCATCCTTAAATTCTTCAAAGAACTTAAAATAAGGAACGTCGCCATTTGTTTCTATTAAAAGTTGATTTAATTTTTCCCTGCGAATTGGTTTGTAAAGATAACCGGCAAACCAGTCCAAAATCATCATTTTTGCGTTTCGTCCCATTTGTCCTTCTGGAACAAGCATATAAAGTTTTGTATTTTTTAATTTAGGATCATTTTTTATTTCAGAAGCAAGATGCCAACCGCCAACAACTGGCATAATCATATCTACAAAAACAATTCCAAATGGATTTCCAATTTGTTCTGCATATTTCATTTTTAAGAATGCATCGTCGCCATTAGAAGAAGACTGAATATATTGCAAACCAATAGAATTTAATTGATGTAAAAGACTTTTTACAACAAGACTGCTGTCATCAACAATTAAAATTTTTGTTGTTGCCGGAACAGGAAGTTCATATTGATTTTGAATTTTTACTTCTTCTGCTGGTTTTAATGGCACAGAAAACCAAAAAACTGAACCGCCATAAGGATTTGGTTTTACGCCGATTTTTCCGTTCATTTTTTCTACAAACGCTTTGCAAATTGCAAGTCCAAGTCCAGAACCGCCGTATTTTCGTGTAAAAGAAGAGTCGCCTTGCGTAAAAGGTAAAAAAACTTTTTCTTCTTTGCCTTTTTCTATTCCAATTCCGCTATCTGTAACCTTAAACAAAAGATTATTGTCTTGCTTTGTTAATTCCAGATAAATATAACCTTGTTTTGTAAACTTTACGGCATTTTTTAGCAAATTTAAAAGAATTTGCTGAATTCTTGTTGGGTCGCCAAAAACTTTATCTGGAATTGCGTTGTAGTCAATATCTGTAACAACTTCTATTTTTTTGCTAAACGCTTCTAGCGCAATTAAATGAACAACGTTTTCTGTAAGATTTTTTACGTCGTAAGGAACTTCTTCCAAATTAAGTTTGTGCGATTTTAATTTAGAAAAATCTAGAAGGTCGTTTACAAGGGCAAGCAAAACGTCCGAAGCGTAACGAATTTGGCGCACATATTCAATTTGCTCTTTTGTAAGGCGCGTGTCAGAAAGTAAATCTAACGTTCCAATTACAGTTTGAACTGGCGTTCTAATTTCGTGAACAGCATTTGCAAAAAAAAGTTCGTTTCGCAAATCTTCTTGATATTCATCGCTAGCCATTTGCTAATAAAACTTCCTGAACTTTATTTGCAAGAACTTCTGGTTTTTGCGGTTTTACAATAAAACTTTTTGCGCCCAAAGAAAGTGCTTGTACAACAATTTCTTTTCTAATTGCTTGCGAATAAATAATAATTGGCGGTTTATTTGGTAAGCCTTGCAATCTTTTTAATGTGTCAAAACCAGAAACGCCTGGCATAAGAATATCTAGGATAATTGCTGCGTAACGTTTTTTGCCCATATTTGCAAGAAAATCTATTCCGCTAGAAAAAAGGTCTACTCTGTAGCCAATTTGAGTAAAAGCGGCGGCGCAAAGTTTTAGCGTAACTTGGTCGTCGTCTACAACTGCAATAGTAGGAAGTTGTCTTTCTGCTTGTTTTTCTTTTTCTTCCATTGATTGAACTTTTGGCATTTGCACATTTTGAAAGTTTTGTTGCATTGCCACATTTTGTGCGTTCATTTGCGGTTGAATTGGCGCGCTTTGCGTTTTAGGTTGCGCTTGCATTTGTGGTTGTTGCTGTGCTTGCGCAACGTTCGTTGTGTTTGCAACATTTGCGCCATTTGCGCTTGTAACGTTTGCGCCAGTTGTTTCCGTATTATTTTGCGAAGAACCTTGCGTTTCTTGCAAAGGTTGCGATTCTGTTATTGCGTCCGTACTAAATCGCATTTCTATAGAGCCTTCGTCTGCAGAATCAGAAGAAGCAAGAATTTGGTCGGTAATTAAATCCGAAACTCTAGAAGTTCTAGTGCTATCTACAAGTTCATTTAAAAATTGCGAAATATCTGTTGCAACTTCTATTCCGTCGTATTGCGGATGTCCTTCTACAAGTTGCTTTGTAAAATTGCTAAACGACAAAATTTTTACGTCTTTTGTGTGTACTTTAGAATTTGCAAGAATGTTATCAATTAAAAGTTCAAGATTTACGCCATCAATAAAACTTAATTCTAGATTTGTCATCATAAGAATTATTTTTGGCTGTTCAAGTTCATTAGATTCAATAATTTCCGAAACTTTATATTTTAAAAGTGAAATTTTTTCGCGGTTTAAACCTTGCGCAATTTCTATAAAAATAATGTTGTTATTTCGGTGAACATCAAGAATGCACGGAGTTGTGTCTAGCGAAAAAGCGGTGTGAAGAATTTTTCCAATAGCTTCAAAAAGAACGTCAATTTTTATTGGTTTTACAAAATATTTGTGAACTCCAAGTTTTGCATAAGTTTCCATAGCGGTTTTATCTATGGTTGGGCCAGTTGCAATTAGCGGAATTCTAGAAGCGTTTGGATCCGATTTAAATTTTTGAAAAAGTTCCGTTAGCGAAACGTCGTCGTCAAATTCGTTTATGTTAACAATTACAAGGTCTGGAAGTAGCGACGTAATTTTAATTAACGAGTCGCGTTTTTCTTGCACAGTAACAACGTTAACTTTTTCTTCTGAAAGCTTGTCTTTTAAGAACTCCCGAAAAATCGGCGGAGCATCAATAATAAGCACATTCTTCATATAATTATTTTACATCGATTTACTTTAGTTAGCAAGAAAAGAGAATTTTTTACAAAAA
>CAZJOU010000186.1:0-4304 GCA_964547685.1 uncultured Treponema sp.
CACAATTTTGAACTTTTTATAACGCCAGATATTGCAAAGGAAGAAATCTTAAAGGGAATTGGATTTAATCCGCGTGGAAACGAATCTAACGTTTATTCAATAGAAGACGAAGGAACTTGTCTTGTTGCAACCGCAGAAATTACGCTTGGCGGCTATCATTCTGGCGAAATTCTAGACAAAGCAAAACTTCCGCTTTTCTATGGCGGACTTTCGCATTGTTTTAGACGCGAAGCAGGTGCAGCTGGTCAATTTTCTAAAGGACTTTACCGCGTTCATCAGTTTGATAAAGTAGAAATGTTCGTTTACTGTACGCCGGAACAGTCTGATGAACTTCATCATAAACTTCGCGAAATAGAAGAGGAAATCTTTACAGGTTTGGGACTTCCATTCCACGTTGTAGACACTTGCTCTGGCGATTTAGGCGCTCCAGCGTACAGAAAGTGGGATTTGGAAGCCTGGATGCCAGGACGAAACGGCGGCGAATATGGCGAAGTTACGTCTACTTCTAACTGCACAGATTATCAGGCACGACGCTTGAACATTAAATACAAAGATGACGACGGAAAGAACAAGTACGTTCACACATTAAACGGAACTGCAATTGCTGTAGGACGCGCAATGCTTGCAATTTTGGAAAACTATCAGAACGAAGATGGCTCTGTTACAATTCCAGAAGTTTTGGTTCCTTTCTGCGGATTTAGCAAAATCGGTCCGAAAAATAAATAAACTAAAATTTAAGTTTATATTTTAAAACAATAAAAATTGTCTGTGCGAAGCAGAAATCGGCTTTTGCGAACACTTGCAGGGCCGGGCTGCGAAGCAGCCGTTATATAGGTTTCCTATGCGGCCTGCACCGTGTGCAGCAAAAACGGATTTCTGCGTAAGCACAGACAATTTTGATAAACCAATAAAACTTAAATTTCAGTTTAAATAATAAATTAAATTATGCACAAAACAAGTTATTTTAAAGGCATTTATTACATTCTCTTAATTTTTGCTATAGCAGCACTGGGAGTTTTCTTAAAACTTTCTTCTAGTTTTACACTTCCAGTTACAGTTGCTATTCTTGTTTCGTGCGTTTTTTACCCAATCGTAAAAAAAATGAATCAAAAACTAAAAATCCCGTGGATTTTAGGCACACTTTTAACGGCAGTTTTATTCATTATAATTATTTCGCTTCTTATTACGATTATGGGCACAAGCCTTTCGACCTTAGTTGCGCAACTTTCTAAGTACGAATCTAAACTTCAGTCAATTTATAAAATTTTTGCCGAAACTTTTAATTTGCAATTTGATAAAGACCTTTCGTTTTTTGAAAATATTTGGGGCCAATTAAAAGTGCGAGAATTTGTGCAATCTGTGGCTTTAGCGTTTTCTGGAAACGTAATTTCCGTAACAAAAAGCATTTTTATAATTTTGCTTCTTTCTGTTTTTCTGCTTTTAGAAATGCGAACTGGCCACGAAAAAGTTGATGCAATGTTTCAAGGAAAAGTTCAAGGACGAATTTTAAAAATTATTAAAATTACAATAGCCGAAGTTGTTCATTATCTTTCTATTAAGTTTTTTATTTCGCTTGCAACTGGAATTTTAGTTTATGCGGTTTTAAAAATCATAAAACTAGACTTTGCAATTATGTGGGCTTTTCTTGCTTTTTCAATGAACTTTATTCCAACTTTTGGTTCAATTCTTTCCGTTGGAATAACTTCGCTATTTGCGTTAATTCAGTTCTATCCAAGCCCGTTCCCTATTATTTTTGTGCTTGTTTCTATGACAGCAATAAATATGGTTTTAGGAAACATTGTAGAACCGCGAATAGAAGGCGACAACTTAGGACTTTCGCCATTTGTAATTCTTGTTAGTTTAAGTTTTTGGGGCTGGATGTGGGGCTTTGTAGGAATGATTATTGCCGTTCCGCTTATGGTTATGATAAAAATTATTTGCGAAAACGTTTCTTACCTTCATCCTATTGCAATTTTAATTGGAAACAAACCAAACGAAATTAAAAAAGAACTTTCAGAAGTGGAACCAGATTCAGAAGATGATGTGTTTACTCCGCTACGCTCCGTGCGCAAGCGGTCGACAGCGACAGGCTCAACCACCAATTCAACAAGTACAACCACTGATTCAACAAGTACAAATATCGATTAAACTCTACGAAAATACAGCTAAACATCTAAAAATAGCGTTTTTGTTGCTTTTTCGTACAAAAATCTTCTGTCTTCTTCTTGAATCATTGTGTAACTGCAATCTGCCGCAAACTTAGATTCGTCTTCGTTTTTGTACAAATTAAAAACTTTGCAAGTAACAAAAACTTTGCGCTTAGCGGCAGGGCTTTCTTTTAAGGTAAAAGACATTTCCACAGGATATTCTGAACCTTCGGAAAGTTCAAACGCTTCGTTTTTTTCAAAACCAAAAACAATTCGTTCGTGATTTACAAAAAGAATATCAAATGGCTTTACCCTGCCCTTTATTGCTTCTACTTTTTCTATTTTTGGCAAAACCATATAACGACAAATATTTATAAGTTGAAGTCCATTTCCAGATTTTTGCTTAACTTTTGCTTCTTTTACATATTCTTCCAAAAGATTTTTTGCTCTTTGCTGACTTTCTAGTTCAATAGAACTCCAAGCCGGGCGCGTAAAAAGTTCAAATCCATCTGCAGGAACACACGGAAATTTTGTAGCACCTTCGCTACTTACAGAAATAACTAAAAGAGCGGTAAAATCGTACTTTTTGTCTATTGAAACGTCTGGAATTCTGTAAATATATTCTGGAATTACCAAAGCAACGCCAGAATTAATTTTTTTTAAGATTGTAACAAAATAAAGACCAACACTATTAAAATAAAATTCAACTTTTACTTGTTTATCTACACTTTTTAAAATTGATTCTGGTTCATCTTCTAAAATAATAATTCCTTCTTTTATTACAGAAACTTTATCTGCCTTAAATGCAACAGGAACTACAGAAGAATCTAAAGATTTTATTTCTTCAGAATTATCTGAATTATTTTCTTGAACTAAAGGCGTAATTGTAACAGGAACATTTCCGTCAATTAAATACTGAAGCACAAGTTCGCGTTCAATTTTTGTTAAAGGTTTTTCTTGCATAATTACTTTCCCCAATTTTGAATAAAAATTTGCGCAATTTTAAAACCGTCAGTTTTATCTATAAACAAATGAATGTCAAGATAACCGCTAGAATTTTTAAAACGTATTGGAACAATAACAGAATTTTCTTCTGCAAAAGGTTCGCCAAAAATATATGAATCAAAAATAGAAATATCATCTGTTATTTCAAATTTTTTTCCAAAAAAAGATTCCCAATTATTTTCAACATCATTTTTAAAAATTACAAGCGAAAAAACAGATGACTCTTTTACTAAAGACGAATCTAATTTCCAAGAACAAACTGAATCGGCAAATTTAACTAAAAAGTTTTTTAATTCTGAATTAATTTCTGTTGTATCCAAACTTCCAAATCCGCTTAAACTTGGATAAATTGGCAAAAAATCAGAATTGCTTACTGCATAAATTTCTGGCGACAATTTTATATTTGTAGAAACTTTTGAAGATGTATTTATTTCTTTTGTAAGTCGAACGCTTTCTAATTCGCGCGTCCAAAGCATTTCTTCTTCTTTTTTTGCTGCAAGTTGGCGCAAAGTTTCTTCTGAACCGGAACTTAAATCGATAGAAGAATCTGAAGAACAAGAGAAAAATTGAATTGCACAAATTGCGGAAAAAATCAATACCGCAAACTTAAATTTTTTACACATTTTTTTTAACGCTATTATTATATCACATCTTGCAAAATTATTGAATAATTATAAATTTCATTATAAACTTTTCTTTAAGTTTACTTTGATTTTAAGGAGATGCCGCCAATGGCACTTACACTTGCAGAAAAAATTCTTCAATCACATTTAATTCCAAATGCTTGCCCAGAAACTAAGTTCGTAAAAGGAGAACCAATCGAACGTGGTGCGGACATTGCTATTAAAATTGACCAGACGCTTACTCAAGATGCAACTGGAACAATGACTTATCTTCAGTTTGAAACTATTGGAATTCCTCGGGTTAAAACAGAACTTTCTGTTTCTTACGTTGACCACAACACTTTGCAAACAGATTTTAAGAATATGGACGACCACCGTTATCTTCAGTCGATTGCGGCAAAATATGGACTTTATTTTAGTCGCCCAGGAAACGGAATTTGCCACCAAGTTCACCTTGAATGTTTTGGAAAACCAGGAAAAACTTTGCTTGGTTCAGATAGCCACACTCCAACTGGTGGCGGAATTGGAA
>CAZJOU010000187.1:0-4302 GCA_964547685.1 uncultured Treponema sp.
AAAAGTCATTCCGAACTTGATTCGGAATCTCCGAAAAGAAAAATTGTCAGTGCTTGCCTACGGCTACCTTCGGTGCGCGGAAATCCGTTTTTGCTGCACACGGTGCAGGCCGCATAGGAATGCCATTGAATGGCTGCTTCGCAGCCCGGCCCTGCAAGTGTTCGCAAAAGCCGGTTTCCGCTACGCACTAACAATTTTTTATTGTTTTGCAAAAAAATTACAGAACGTAAATATTTTCCCGAAACTTATAAATTTGGGGGCGTTGTGGGGCATGGTGCGAACGAAATTTTTGCCCCGCAGAGAGGATAGGGCGCAACGAAGTGCGACCGTAAGGGGAGACTTCCCCTTTCTTTATCTAACTTTAAAGAATAATCCTATAACGGCAACTGTTATTAAAAGTTGCATTATCATAAATTTTAGTAAAACTTGAGTTGCGGACCAACCTAAATTTTTTCGAACGTGGTCGTGTAGTGGAAATCTTACGTTTGGAAATATTTTTATTTTGAAAAATCTTAGCAAAAAAACTTTTACAAGTCCCATTCCGCCGTTTAAGAAAATAATTGTTGATGTTGCAAGGCACAAAAGTGGATTTCCGCTAATTAAAATTGCACAGCCAATAAAGAATCCTAATGCGCGACTTCCTGCGTCGCCCATTAAAACATGGCTTGGATATGCGTTGTGCCACAAATAGCCAGTTAAAACGCCAGCAAGCGCAAATGCCATTATTGCCCATTTTGCACCGTCTTTTATGTGCGGAACAAGCAAATATTTAGAAATATCAACGTGTCCTAAAATAAAGTAAAAAATAATTCCCATTGTAATTAGCGCAATTAAAACTAAAGTTCCGCTAAGTCCGTCTACGCCGTCTGTGCAATTTGTTGTATTTATAGAAGCCCAAAGTAAAATTGTTCCAATAATAACGTAAACAACTGGATTTACTAAAATTAAATGCGAAACGAACGGAAGCCAAAAGTAAACGTTTCCGTCTGCACTTTGATTTTTTGCAACAAAATAAAGAAAAATAGATGCGGCAACGCTAATAATTAAGTCTAGTGCGCCTTTTAAGTATTCGCCCCAACTAGAAACGCTTTTGTCGTCTAAAAAGCCAGTTAGCATTGTAAGCCAAGTTAGCAAAACAATGCCTATTTGCGCGTAGCTCATTGGAACAAAAATTATGCAAAGAATAACAAAAGTTGTAATAAATACAACGCCTGCGCCAGTTGGCTTTCCTTTAGCGGCTTCCGCAGTTAATGTAAATTCGCGACCTCTGTCGTGCGGAAGTACGTTGTAAAAGCAAGGTAAAAATTTATATATAAGAAAAAATCCGCTATATAAAGCAAGAATTATTAAAACTGCGTAAGATTGTAAAAGTCTTGCTGGTCCCCAATATTGCTGAAGCCAAGCACCAAGATAATATAACATAAAATCCTCAAATTAAGAAACGTAAATTCTACACCGATAAATGCTGAATTCCTGTAAAGACCATAGAAATTCCATGTTCGTTACAATATTGAATAAATTCGGCATCTTGTTCTGTTCCTCCGGTTTGGATTATTGTTTTTACGCCAATGTCGCTAAGCGTTTTTAAAAAATCGTCAAAATAGATAACAGAATCGCTTATTAAAATTTCGGAACTTTTGTCTTTGCTTATTAGATTATTATTTTGATTCGTAGCAAAAAAGTCAGAAGTGTTCTGAAGTGCGTAACGAATTGCTTTTTTTCGGCTTGTATTTCCAGAAGAAATTCCAACTACAGAAAAATCGTTTACAACAATTGCCGCATCTGATTTACAAGACATTGCAATTAACATTCCAAAAGCCATAGAATCTACTTGCGTTTGATTTGGTCGTGTTTGCGTAACTACCTTAAGTTTTGTAAACATTTTAGAATCTGGTTCTTCTAGAATAAATCCGCCATCTAGCGCGCTTATTTCGTAAAAATCGCTAATAAAGCGAGAAGCAATTACAAGGCGTAAATCTTTTTGTTCAGAAAAAATTTCTTTTGCTTCTTTTGTAAAATCCGGCGCAATAATTGCACGAACTTCTGTTTTTATTAATTCGCGGGCGGTTTCTTCGTCTACAATAGAACTGCAACCTAAAGTTGCTCCGTAAAAAGATTCTGGGTCGCAAGCGTAAGTTTTTCTAAAAGATTCTAAAAGAGTTCCGCCCAAAGCCGCTCCAACTGGATTTTTGTTTTTTACAGCAATCGTAAAAACGGAACTTGCAGCCGGCGTAAATTGCGTAGTAAACGGATTGTTGTTGCAATCTGAACATTCTACTGTAAACGGACTTTTTAAAATTCGCGTAAAAATACTTATTGATTTCCAAGCGACAAAACAATTTTCAAGGATATTAGAATTCATTTCTTTTCCTTGAACTTTTTTCATTCCAGAAAGCGCACAATATTGGTCTGTCATTGTGTACAAAAATGCTTGTTGATGGTCGTTTGGTCCGTGGCGCAATTTTTTTAAGAATTTGTAAGGAAGCATATAAAACGGCGGAGTGCTGTCTTTTTTCATTCCAATAACAACAGAAATTGAATCTGCGGCATCGTAAGCAGAAATTTGGTTTAACGCTTTTCCTGCAAGATAAAGCCTAAATTCGTCCGTCATACTTTCTGTTTTTAGCTGAACTATTGTTTCTTCGTAATCTTGCGGGTCGCAAAGAGTTACGACATTCATATAATTTTTAGCTGCCGCGCTAAGCAAAGTTGTTTTTTTAAATTCAATGCAGTTATTTGTTTTGTCAATTTCGTAAAAATCGTTAATTTTGCGAAATTTTGGGTCAACATTCATACAAACAAGATTTATTTCCGAATCTGTAGAAAAAGAAGTTGTAAGAAGATTTCGTCCAGTTGCTAAAATTTCGTGAAGCAAAGTTATAAAACTATCATCAGAATTTGCATTATTTTCTAGTTGTTTTGTAAACGTGTAAGGAATGTTGTTTTCTTCTAAAAATTTTGCAGTTATTCCAGCAGAAAGAATTTTCCAATCATCGTGAACTAAATATTGTGCTAATAAAGCAAGTTTTTCTAAATTACTTGTGTAAAGAATCGCCTTTTTTTTCATAAAAGTATAATATACTGTAAGAATGAGTTTTTCAATTTCTTGGACAGATTTTCCTGAAAAATCAGATGATAAAAATTTTTTAGAATATTTTTCGCTTAAAAAAAACGAAGAAAAGTCAATTTTTAAAGAAAATTCAAAAGTTTGTCATACTTTTATAGAAGGCGACAATTATCCGGCTTTAAAATTGCTTTGTTCTGAATATAAAGAAAAAATTGATTTAATTTACACAGATCCGCCATATAATACTGGGAAAAAATTTACTTATAAAGACAATAAAAAAGTAGATGAATGGCTTAGTTTTATGTGGCGAAGATTAAATTTAGCAAAAGAACTTTTAAAAGATTCAGGTTGCATTTTTATTTCGATTGGAGAAGAGCGCGTTCATTTGTTAAAAATTTTGTGCGACACAATTTTCGGTGAAGAAAATTTTATAAATGATTTTATGTGGCTTCACGGAAAAGGAAAAAAAGATTCTTGGAGCCGAACCATGCAGGAATCTAATTTGTGTTACGCAAAAAACAAAAAAAAATTAAAACCTTTTGTAGATTTAAAAAAAACTGATTGGGCAAAAACAAATGCAGACAATGACAAAAGAGGAAAATGGTTTTCTGGTAGCATAAGTTTTGATGAAAAAAGGTCAAATCCGAATAATCCTAATTTTTACGAAATTATTTCGCCAAGCGGAATTTCTTGGAAAAGGCAATGGCTTATTTCTAAAACAGAAATGAATGAACTTTTAAACGAAAATAAAATTTATTGGGGAAAAGCGCCAGAATATTTAAATGTTCCGCGAAAAAAAGTTTTTAATGGTGAGACTGTAAAAATTATTCCGCAAAATATAATAGACATTGCAGAATCCACGCGAGAAGCGCAAACTTATTTAGATAATCTTTTGGGTGAAAAAAATGTTTTTTCAAATCCAAAGCCGGTTAATTTAATTGAACATTTTATAAAAATTGCGAATATGAGCAAAGATATTACTGTTTTAGACTTTTTTGCAGGAAGCGGTTCTGCGTTAGAAGCAACTGTTTTGCAAAACGAAACTGACGGCGGAAAAAGAAAGTGCATTCTTATTCAAAAAGCGGAAAAAATAGAAAAGAACGGAATTGAAAAGTGCGGAAAGTTTAAAACAATTTCTGAACTTTGCTACGAACGCGTAAAGAACGTGCTTAGCAAAACAAACGATAGTTTAGAATATCTTAATGTAAGCGAAAAAAGTTAGAATTTGAACTTTT
>CAZJOU010000188.1:0-4298 GCA_964547685.1 uncultured Treponema sp.
TCGTTTAATATGGATTACGGCAATTTTCGCCATGATTGGACATTTTCTGTAAACGCATATTTTTAGCAACGTGGAAAACATTGAATAGAACGAAAATAGGTCAAATGTTGAATTTTTATTGTTTTGTACTAAAAACTTAACATTTGAACTAAATATATAGATTTTAGTGAAACTTACAGGAAAGCAAATGAAAAAAACTGAAAAATCAACAAATACACAAAACGAAAAACTTTCCATTGATAAAGAAATTATTACCTTTAAGAATCAGCGGTTTAAAATTCAAAAAGAAATTTCAGAAAAAAATTCCATTGGTATTTTTTCAAAAGAAGATTCTTTAACTACAAAACTTAGACTTGTGCTTCAGTCTTATGGATTTTTTGTAAGAATTTTAAAAACTCAAGAAGAAGCAATTTCTGTTACAAAGCAAAATCTTATTCAAATGTTAATAGTTTTTTACGAAAACGAAAATTTTGAATGTTTTACGCTATGCAAAACCATACGAAACTTTGTTTCAGAAAAAGATTTTTTAATTTTTTTGGTCGCAAACAAATTTTATTCATATTTAACCGAAAAACTTGTAGAATGTAAAATTAACGACTATATTATTCAACCATTTGATATTTCAGAGTTGCTTTTTCGCATTCAACAACTTGAAAATTACAAAAATCTTAACAAGGAAAAACAAGCAATTTTAAAATCCGAAAAAGAAAAAAACACATTTTTATATTTTGTAACGCATAACGTAAATACGCCATTAACGCTACTTTTAAATGAAATTCAAAATCTTCAGATATTAGGAAAAAATCTTTTTGCGAGCGCGGAAAATGGAAAAAGGGCAGAATTTTCAAAATCAGTTCAAATTATTCAAAAAAATGCGCGAGCAATAAATATAATTATTCAAAATGTGCTAAATTCTTATAAAATTTCGGACAGACGCTACATTATAAATCCAAAAATTTTAAATCTTAAAGATGTACTAAACCAAGAAACTAAATTTTTAATGGAAAAAGCGCAAGCAAAAAAGCAAAATTTTACTTTTTTTTGCAATGTAAAATCGCCATTTGTATTTTGCGACGAATATAGTTTAAAAGGAATTTACGAAAATCTTGTAGATAATGCAATAAAATACACAAAACCAAACGGAAATATAAGCGTTTTAATAGAAGAAAATTCAGAATTTATTATTTTAAACGTAATTGACGATGGTCCGGGAATTCCAAAAGAAAAACAAAGCGTTTTATTCGACAGATTTGCTAAAATTGGCTCAATTCCAACTGGAACAGAAAAATCTTTTGGGCTTGGACTTTTTGTTGTAAACGAAATTTGCAAGTTAAACGAACTTTTTTTAGAATATTCTAACAACAAGAACGCAAAAAGTGGCAGCGTTTTTAGCATAAAATTTAAAAAAATTGGTTAAATTTACATTTATACTATAAAATATAATGAATGTTAGAAAATGAACTTATACTGATTGTTGAAGATTCTGAAGACTTGAACAATTTTATAGCTAAAAATTTGCGGAATCAAAACTATGAAGTAATTCAATGTTTCAATGCAGAAGAAGCCTATAAACAATTTGCAGAAAATTTAGTTAGCCTTGTTATTTTAGATTTAAACTTAGGCGATGGTAAAAATGGTTTAGAAATTTTGCACACAATTAGAATTCAAACAAAAATGCTTCCGGTAATTATAGTTTCTTCTATTCAAAACGAAAAAATTAAAATAAAAGGATTTTTAGAAGGTTGCGATGACTATATTGTAAAGCCGTTTTACATAGATGAACTTATTTTGCGCGTAAAACGTATGATAGAAAAATGTGCCTTTTTAGGATTTGAAAAAAAATCAATTAAAGAAGTATATTCGTGCGGAATTTTTAAGATAGACACATCAATTCAAACGGTTTATAAAAAAGAAAAAGAAATTCCTATGCGCAAAAAACAATTTGATATGATTTTGTACTTTATTCAAAATCCAAACAAAATTCTATCGTTTGAAACAATTTTTCAGAACGTATGGAACGAACCTATTCCAGATGAAAAAACGCTAGAAAGCAATATCTACGTAAACATAAAAACGCTACGAAATCTTATTGAAGATGACAAAAAAAATCCAAAACACATTGTTTCCGTTAGTAAATGTGGTTATATTTTCGTTCCGTAATACTTAAAAAAGATACGAAGGTCTTTCGTTTATAAATTCTCTTTTCTTTAAGTCTGCCAAAGAAAGTACATTGTTAATATCTTGTTGAGGAGCAATTTTTGCCCAACCAACTGAAATAAATGGCATTTCTTCTATTTTTGAACATTCTTTTATAAATTCTGCAAAAAACGCCTTGTTAATTTTATCAAAATCAACAGAAATATCTTTTGCAATAACACAAAATTCTTCTGTTCCAAGTCTAAATAGCGAACCGTACTTTCTGTAAAAACTGCTAAAAACTCGCGAAATTGCAACAACAATGGAATCAACTTTTTGGCGGTTATAATTTAACTTAAGTTTTTCAAAATTATCAATTTCAACAAGAACTAAAACCGCATCTTTTTTTAACATAGCAACTTTTTTTATAAAACTTTGATAATTGCGTAAATATGTTTGAATATCAAATTGCTGATAAAGCGAATTATGGTACATAAAATAAAAACTTACAGAAATTATTACAGAAAGCCAAGTAACTTGAATATCTGGACGAACGACCTGAACAAAAGACGCAGCAAACACAAAAATAACATTTAAAAACAAAATTCCGCAGTTATTTTGCCAAAAACGTAGCGAAAGAATTATATTTTGAATAAAAAAATATAAAAGTCCAAGACAATAAAAAATCCAATATACAAAAAATCCTTTTGCGCGCGAATAATTATTCATTGAATCAACGTAAAAAACTCCAAGTTTTGAATTAGCAAAAACCATAAAAAGAAGCCACTGCGAATACAAAAACCAAGCACCTAAAAGAAAAAATACATGTTTTTTTTCTATGGAAAATTCTGGAAGAAGCGCATTTCCAAGCGTCATATAAACTAGCGGAGTTAAAGCAAAGCCAAAATAATTTGAAACAATGTGCAAAAATCTAAAACGTAGCGCAGCACCATTAAAAATTATTGTAAGAACTTCCATAACACAAATTACAAAAATAATTGAACACGTTATTAAAAAATTTATTTTTTGAAATTTATTTATAACAGAATTATTTTCTATAGAAAAAATTAACATTAAAAGTGAAAATAAATTTATAAATGAAATTACAATAAAGTACGAAGACATATTTTTTATATACTAAATCATTTTGCATAAAAAAACTAAGAAATTCAAAATATATAACAATTTTTTTACAAGCCTTGAAAATAATTCCATTTCATATTAATTTTAACAAGATTTGGTAAACGCATTTTTATGAAGGATCTTAAATTATTTTTTATGGCTTTAATTTTTTCTGCAACCTTATTTTCTAGTTGCGCTTCTACTTCAGGACAAATAAAACTTAACACATTAAAATCACTAGATGGAAAAGATTATAAAATTTATTCAATTCCAGACAAAGATTCAACTTACATTTACCTTCGTTCGTATAATCCGTCTTATAAACGAAAATTAAGCAGTAGTAGCCTTTTAAAACAAGGAATAAATATTGTAGAAACAAAACCTATGATTGCAAATCATATAGCAATAGGATTTGATTTGAACGACGAATTTTACGGCGTAACTTTTTTTGCGCATCCAAATCTTTCTTTAGAAGAATGTACAAATACAAAATCTAACGCTTATATGCGTTCCTGCAAAAAAAAGAGTTCCGTGCAAACTGTTTTTGCTTTAGAAGTTTCTAAAGAAGAGCGCGAAGCCGTAAAAAATATGGTTATTAATTGTTCGGAAAAAAATTTAATTCATTACGGAATTACGCAAAACTTTAAAGTTGCAAAAAAAGGCATAAACGCTAAATTTTTTGGAACCGACGAAAAGAACGCAAAAAGCCCAGAATATTCAAACTATTCAGAAAATAATTTTGAAATTGACGAACAAAAATCCGCCGAAAAATTAGAGAATAAAAAAACAAAACTTCCTAAATTTCGCGAAAACAAAAAAAACAGTTTTGTATGTTCAAATTTTGCAGCCTACGTTCTTTACAAAAATGTTCCAAAAACTCGCCCATATTTTGATGAAAATTTTGAAGATATTTTATTAGTTGGCCCTTCCGACGTTGCATCTGTACCAGGATTTTTTCCAGTTTTTACTTCCAAATGGATTTCGTACGACAAAGCAATTAAAGAAATAAAAAAAGAACAGTTAGAAAATTCGGATAGTTT
>CAZJOU010000189.1:0-4291 GCA_964547685.1 uncultured Treponema sp.
CTTCCCTGGATACCATGATCCCACCATGGCTGGATGTGGAAACCATATCAATGCCCGGTATCAGAGTTTCGCACCAGTCAACTTTTCCCCAGGGGGAACCATTATCTGTTGTCACGACATCATCGCCTTTCCTGAAATGTGTCCCAAGTTGGGACACATTGTTTCGTTGGGGTTTTAGGGGGCATCCCCCTAACAAGGGGCATTTTGCTATCAAAATGCCATACTTGCTGGTACAGCGCAAGCCTACGGCCTGCGCTGTACGCTGCTTCCTCTCTCGAAGTACATCCGTTCAAATTCTGCCGGATTCATTTTTCCCAGACCCTCTATCTCGGTAATATCTCCGGGCAGCAACATAAGCTGGTGTACCCGCTCCATAAGCATGGGAGCCAGTGTCAGCAATGTCCCGGCGCATTCTGCTTCCGGGACGGTTTGGGCAAGCACCATGGGATATTCCAGATTGCCGGTTTCACTTTGCAGTTCATAGCAGAAAAATCCCAAATGGACGGTGTTTCTGCTGACCCGGTGGTGGGTCAGCAGTGCCGGAATCCCCAGCACCGTCACTGGGGTCATGGGGTGTAAATTACAGTTGATCGTGTTCATTTCTTCCTCCTAACGTTGGTGTTGCTGGACAGACTTGGCCTGCTGACGTGTCGGTGGAGAGCATTCCAATCCTGCAAGGATTTCTCCGGCGGCGGTGTGGATGCGGCTTAAAGAGGATTTCAGTTCCTCCAATTCTTTTCCCTTGCTCCACCCGGCCACATAGCCGAAGGAGTATTCCGCCGTATCTATCCCCAACTGCTGGCAGACCACATAGGCAACGCTTTCTGCCTCCACTTCCTTTTCCGAACGTCCCTTGCGTTCCTCCGGTGGGATAGCTCTGGCATCGTGCAGTTTGGCATGGGCGATTTCATGTACCAGGGTTTTGACCGTCTGGATCTGGCTTAGGTTCGGGCGAAGGACAATGCGATTTTCTGTGGCGCTGAAATATCCGTTGGCTTCTCCGGGACACGGGGCAACTTCCACCGGCACCGGGGAAATTTCTGTTAGCTTTCCGTAGATCGCTGCGAAATTTTCCACATCCCCGGTCAGCCGGGAAACGCCCAAAGTTGGCAGTTCCCGGCCTTCGGTCTGGCTGACATCGAATACCGTTGCGATTTTGAATTTTGTGACCGTAACAAGCTGGGTTTCTTTTTTGGGGGTACCGTCCGGGTTTCGCAGGATCGCTCCCGTCAATGGGTCTTTGACCTCTGTCCAAACATAACGCCGGGTGGGGCAGGGAGCCAGAATTTGAATGCCGCTTTCGTTGCGTTTGACATGGCGGCCGAAATCCTTCTTCCATGTGGTGTAGCCTGCCACCCGGCTGGCGTGGGGACATTGCAGCAGGATCAGCAGGGCGTTTCCAAAACTGTAGTTATGGAATTTGGACATGGCCCGCAGGTACTCGGCATATCGTCCGCTTTCATAAAGCTGCTGAATGCCTTTTTCCAGTTTGTCGGTCAGTGCTGCCAACTGTTCCTCTGTGGGATAGGCCATAGGACTACCGCTCCGGCTGCTTTGGAGGTTTTGTAGGCGTGTTCTGACCGGGGCGTTGCTTCGGCGGTACCCGAAATGTGACATAGCCGCTGCCATTGATGGCCAGAAGGATCTCCGCCTGATGATATTCCTTCTTGAATCGAGCCATCATTTCCGGGGGCAGAGAGGTCAAGTCCTCCTCGGTCAGGCCGCAGATAAAGAATGTCCCGAAGATCCCACCATAGCCGCCGGGGATACTGCGGTTAAAATCCATCCCCAGAAGGATGCTCTCGTCATTGCTGACAATCGCCACCTGCTCCTTGTATGGGTAGCTGATCGTTATGAGGCCGCCCACCGTTTGCTGCATTTCTTCCAAGCCGTTGATCTCTTTTTCGTAGGGGGCATAGCCCGGTTCTACCACAAGCACATTCATAGCGTGTCCTCCCTCACCGGACAGGAGCGGTTACTTCCTGCTTCTTGGCCTGCTTCTCCTGCAACCGTTTCCGCAACCCCAGGGCTTCAAAGACGGCACTTTTGACCTCCGGGACGGTAGGCGTTTTCCCAGGGAAGAAGTCTTTCAGTTCTGCGCCTGTGAAAATGACCTTCAGCTCCGGCTCCGGTTTGGCTTTCATAATGGATGCAAACTTTTTGGCATCCACCGGGGCAGGCGGTTTCGGCGCCGGGGGCGGAGGTGTGGACGGTACCGTGGTCGTGGGCGCAGTTTTGGTGTCCATAGCAGTGGGAGCCGGGACAGCAGGTGTGGATTCGGATTTTGCTGGGGTAGAAACAACTTGCAGCGGCGGCTTTGTGGCCTTTTCTGCCTCCTTGGCCGCTTTTGCTGCTTTCTGGCTGGCATCTTTCATCTGCTGGGCCTGGGACAGGGAAGGAACCGTTTGTTCTTTCTTCATCACGTCCACCAGATCTTTCTGTTCCTCTGGCTTCATGTAGGACAGCTCTACAGCCACATTGAAGGGCATTTTCTTGTCATCCACCATTTTCTTCATTTCCGGCACCAGAGAGTCAATGCGAACCAGTCGGGTCAACTGGGTTCGGCTGTAGCCCATTTCCTCTGCAACAATCTGATCGGTGCGTTTTTGGGGACTGGCAAGCTGCTCCATTTTGGAACGGCGGCCAGCCTTGCGGGTCATGGCCTCGATTTTCATTTTGGCGGCACGGGCCAGTTCGGAGGTGGGGATGTCCTTGCGGTGCAAGTTGCCATCTACCACCTCGATCTGGGCACTGTCATTGTCTGACTGGACAATGACAACGGGGACGGGGTAATTCAGTTGCATGGCAACATCGTGACGGCGATGGCCGGAGATCAGCTCCAGACCGCCGCCCTCCCTGGGACGGGCCTTGATAGGTTCGTTGATACCGTTTTCCTTGATGGAATCATACAGTTCCCGATAATCGTCCGTTTCCCGGTTGACAGAAAAGGGGTGATCCAGGAACTCGAAGAAGTAGGCCGGGTGCAACCGCATGGAGAAGCCTTCCCCCTCCTTGGGGATGGGCAGCTTTTGCAGATCTTCCTGGGTGGGCTTACCCAAACGGTCAGCAAAAATCTGCGTGATCTTTACGCCCTTGGGCGGCTCGGTAGCGGTTTCCTTGGGCTTAGGGTCGGTGGCAGGGGGTACTTTTTCCTCTGGGGGCTTGGATTCTTTGGCATCTTTGGGTGCATCTGCCTTCACCGGGGGTTTCTCTTGTTTTTCTGGGGATGGTGCTTTGGTGGGAGCGGTTTTCTCAGAATCCTCCTTCTTTTCCGACTCGGCCTTAGAAACAGGGGCAGCAGATGCCTTTTCTGCCTGCTTCTGAGGGCCGACTGGGAGAACTTTCACGTCGGAAGTCTTAATTTTGTCCCCGACCTTGGAAGAAACGGCATCCTTTACCGATTTTTCTTCGGGGGCAGGCTTCGGATCTTGTGCCTTTGGTTTTTCCTCTGGCTTTTGGGGTTCCGGGGTGGTGGATACCTTTGCTTCCGGCTTCTTGGGGGATTCTGCTTTGGCCGGGGGTGCTTTGGGTACAGTATCCTTTTCCGGGGTGGCTGCTTTGGCAGGTGCTACTTCGGAAGGCTTGGCTTTTTCCACCGGTTTCTTTCCCGCTGGCTTTTCGGAAGGCTTTGTTGCGCTGATTGCGGCCTTTTCTTCCGGTTTCTTCCCTTCGGGGGCAGGCGCAGTCTTAGGCTCCGGGGCTTTGGGAGGTTCCGGCGGTTTTGCAGGTTTGGGGACACTGGCTTTTTCGGGAGTGACCGGCTTGGCAGGGGTGGTTTCGGGCTTGGGTTTTGCATCTGGCATAAAATTCCTCCTTCTGTGGCAGATATAAAAAATGCGTCCCAAGTTGGGACGCATTGCGGATGTCAGGATTCATCCTGACCGTATAGGTCATGCTGCACCTGTGCCTGGTAGTAATGCTCGATGGTGATTGGAGCGTTGTACAGGGTGGTCAGCAGATAACCTCGAATATTACGAACCTTGGTGGTGTTTTTCTTCATGCAGTCCAGCACATATTCGATATGGTTCTGCTGAAGCTGAGATAGTCGCTCCTTCACGATCTGGCTTTTCATTTGAACGCCACCAATGCGGAAAGATGCCTGCTGGCTACAAAGGACATCGGTTATCAGCTCCACCAGTTCGTCCACCTCTGGACGATTCTGAGCGGAGAAAGATAGATAGCCGATGTTCTCTTTGACCAAAGTTCTGCATCTGTCTCGATCCATCCCATCTATCGGCTCGATGATTGATTGATAGATAGATGGATTAAGATAACTATTATCAAGATAATT
>CAZJOU010000190.1:0-4250 GCA_964547685.1 uncultured Treponema sp.
ACCGCAAAGTGCGTGTCATATTCGGGCTTGACCCGAATATCTACATTAATCTTCCGCACGAACAAAGTTTTTGTGCTATAATATTCTTATGAAAAAATTTTTGCAAACTTTACGAAATTGCTTTTTTATTTTTGGATTTCTTACTTTTAATGCACTTTTTTTTGCAGAAAAACCAAAAAATTTAGATTTTAACCTAGCCGTAGATTTTGCATTTTACCCAGAATCAGAAAATATAGACGGCGGAAACATAAACTCAGAAAAAGTAAACTTTGCGCCACTTACAGACTTTTACAAAGCACTTGAATGTCGTGCAAACCTAGAAGGAACGTACACAATTCCAACTCCGCTTGGCGAACATTGGCTTTTTAATAGCGCAAACCTAAAAATTAGCGAAAAACTAGAGTTCACGCCAATTTCTATTGCGCCAATTACTTCTATTTCGTTTACGCCAGTTCCATTTTTAGTTTTTAGCACAGGATTCCAAGTTGGAACAGGTTGGAATATTGGAAACCTTTTTACGAACGCAATGTCAGTTTATTCGCCAAAAAGCGATGACACAAACAATTACGACGCTCTAACTCCATTTAGTCACCTTTATTCAAAATATTGGCTTCAAGGAACATTTCAATTTGACACAGGCGCAATTTTAAAAGGCGACTGGAAGCACATACAATTTTT
The DNA here is from genome assembly GCA_964547685.1 of uncultured Treponema sp. Classification (GTDB taxonomy): domain Bacteria; phylum Spirochaetota; class Spirochaetia; order Treponematales; family Treponemataceae; genus Treponema_D. Next base: position 679 of record CAZJOU010000190.1, read on the forward strand.
GTACACATATCAAATGTACTATCAAGGTCTAACAGGAGTTAAAGACAAAACTATTTGGGCTTGGCAATGCACAGGAAACAAAGTAAACGGTTTAAAAGAATATCAACAAGCAGTTTTAGCATATTCAATGCCATTAGTTTTAAGTCGAGTTGGTCTTTTATTCGAAAGCGACCGCTACTACAAAGATAACGTTTTCGAAAACAAAAATTACGAAGCATCTTTTGCCGAAATCGACCTAAGCCCAATGTTTCAATTTACATTTGGAACAAAAGACACGCTTATTGCTTTACTAGATTTTCAAGGTCGCCGAAAATTTGTTACCTACAAAGACGACATTCCCGAATCACTTTTAGACCGCTCTGGCCGCGAATGGTACTTTAGACGAGTTGCATTAAAATATGTACATAAGTTTTAGTTTTTCTATTGTATAAAACTTTCTTTTCCTTTACACTTTCAAAATCTTAAAAAAGTTTAAAGGGGAGAATTATGAAAATCTCGTTTTTAAAAGTCGCAAAATTGGCGGCAATTTTTTGTTTTGGCTTGCTTTTTGCAAGTTGCGCTTCTGTTCCAGAACCTTCGGAAAAAAATTCTAATCTTTTGTACGGAAATGTTTCGTTCAATTTTAGTTGCATTCCAAACAATTACGGAATTCCAGAATCTAGCACAAAACTTAACGGAATTGACGTAAAGTTTAAGAACATCAAAACTGGAAAAACTCTTACTGTAACAACTAACAACAAAGGTGAATTTTTTAAGGCGAATGTTGCAGGTGGAACTTATATTCTTAAAAGTTTAAATGCAAAAGTTGACTATGGCGGAGGTTACGAAGTTGACTACGGTGTGGATTTTAAGAAAATGCGCGAATCTGATTTTTATTTTGTTTCTGTAGATAATGCTGTTATAAACTTAGGAAAAATTGATTTGGACATTTCTATTACAGACATAAACTATTATAATGCATACGTGCGTTGGAACAAAGATTTTGACGAAACTTACTATAAATTTTGCGATGAACATCCTACTTCAAATTGGATAAACAAACAATGGTTTACACCAAGAGAAACCGCAGAATAATTTTGCAATTCATAGCCGAATCTGCTAAAATTCGGCTATGACACAAATTACAATTACAATTTTACCAGAACAAGAAAAAAATTCTGAACTTATTAAAAAATTAATAAAAAACGAACTAGTTAAAAAAAATCTTTCTGAAAATTATTCACAAATCAAACTTGAAAAAAAATCTATTGATGCTAGGCATGGTCAGCTAAAGTTTCATCTTAGATATTCTGTTTTTTTTAATAATGAAGCAGAAATTGAACAAGAAAACGCACTTCCAACTTGGAAAAATGTTGACGAAAAAAAATCTGTAATAATTGTTGGTTCTGGTCCAGCAGGACTTTTTGGCGCATTAAAACTTTTAGAAAGCGGAATTAAGCCAATTATTGTTGAACGTGGCGAAGAAACTTTAGAGCGCAAAAAAACTATTGCCAAAATAAGCACAAAAGGAATTGTAAACGCTAATTCAAATTATTGCTTTGGCGCTGGCGGAGCGGGAACTTTTTCTGACGGAAAACTTTATACGCGAAGCAACAAACGTGGCGATATTTCTGAAATTTTACGAATTTTTAATTATTTTGGTGCAGACAAAAAAATTTTAACAGAAGCACATCCGCACATTGGAACAGATAAATTGCCACAAATTATAAACAACATAAAAGATTTTATAATTTCTAAAGGTGGAAAAATTTATTTTAATTGCAAATGCGTAGATTTTGTTTTTAATGGCGATAAAGTCTGCGGAATAAAAGTTGTTGATTGCAAAAATTGTGATGATTTTTCAGATTCTTCGCAAAGCGAGTTTAATTCGCAAAGTGCGACCGAACCAAAAAACAAGTCTTCTTCGAAAAGTGCCGCGCACGAAACAACCGCTACAAAAACTATTTTTGCAGACGCAGTTATGCTTGCAACTGGTCATTCTGCGCCCGATATTTACGAACTTCTTGCGCACATTGCGCCAAATTCGCTAGAAGCAAAAACTTTTGCAGTTGGCGTTCGTGTTGAACATCCGCGCGAATTAATAGATAAAATTCAATATCACGGAAAAACCGACGGAATGGGCGCGGCAGAATACAGACTTACAACACAAGTAGAAGGTCGCGGAGTTTATTCTTTTTGTATGTGCCCAGGCGGCTTTGTAGTTCCTTCTAGTTCTGCGCCAGATGAAATTGTTGTAAACGGAATGAGTGCCGCTGGAAGAAATTCAAAATGGTCAAACTCTGCCATTGTTGTAGAAACCAAACCAGAAGATATTCCAGAAGAATTTGTGGAACAAGCAAAAGCAAAAGGTTCGCCTGCCCTAGCCGGACTTTATTTTAGAACTTGGCTAGAAAAAGAAACAAAACTACACGGAAATGGGCAGGCTGCGCCAGCACAACGAATGACAGATTTTCTTAATCACAAAGAATCTAAAGATTTTCCGCCAACAAGTTATACGCCAGGCATTGTAAGTTCTAGGTTAGATTTGTGGCTTCCTGAACAAATTTCTGGTCGCTTAGACGAAGCGTTTCACACTTTTGGTAAAAATATGAAGGGTTTTGTTACAAAAGACGCAGTTTTAATTGCGTCAGAAACGCGAACAAGCACGCCAGTTAGAATTACACGAAATAAAGAAACTTGTGAAAGCGTTGCGCTAAAAGGAGTTTTTCCCGCAGGCGAAGGCGCAGGTTATTCTGGCGGAATAGTTTCTTCTGCAATGGACGGCGAAAAAGTTTGCACTGCTATTGCAAAAAGTTTCATTTCTTAGCTAATTCCGCTACGCTTGTAACAAGCCCCGCAACATTCTGAATATCCGATGGAATTATTATTTTTGTTGCTTGTCCATTTGCGGCTTTTTCAAACGCTTCCAAAGCGCGAAGTCTAATTACAGCTTCGTCTGGAGCAGAATCTTTTATCATTTTTAAACCTTGCGCGGTTGCTTGTTGAACTTCGCGAATTGCCTCTGCTTCGCCTTTTGCTTTTTGAACGGCTGCTTCTTTTTCGGCTTCTGCCTTAAGAATTAATGCTTGCTTTTGACCTTCTGCTTCCAAAATAGCAGATTGTTTATGTCCTTCCGCAATTAATATTTGTTCGCGACGTTCACGTTCTGCGCGCATTTGTTTTTCCATTGCTTCGCGAATTGCTTGTGGCGGTTCAATATTTTTAACTTCTACGCGCGTTACTTTTAAGCCCCAAGGGTCAGTTGCTTCGTCAAGAATTGAACGCATTTTTGTATTAATAACGTCGCGACTTGTTAAAGTTTCGTCAAGTTCTAGTTCACCAATTATGTTTCGCAAAGTTGTAGCCGTTAAATTTTCCAACGCTTTTAGCGGATTTTCAACTCCATAAGTGTACAATTTTGGATCTGTAACTTGGCAATAAACAACTGTGTCTATTTGCATTGTAACGTTATCTTTTGTAATAACTGGTTGCGGTGGAAAATCCATAACGCGTTCTTTTAGGCTCATAGAATTTGCAATTCTGTCTATAAATGGCAATTTTACATGAAGTCCAACATTCCAAGTTGAACAATA
>CAZJOU010000191.1:0-4222 GCA_964547685.1 uncultured Treponema sp.
TCGCAAAGTGCGCCAGATTTTGCTTTTGGCGGATTTTGGACAATTCTTTACGACGAAACTATTTACAATTTTAAGAACATAAAAGATTTTCGTTCTGCCGCCGCGCTTTCTAAAGACGGAAAAACTTTGTATTTATTTTGCGGAAAAAAGCTTTCTTACCAAGATTGCGCAAAAATTCTAAAAGATTGTGGAGCATTTTGTGCGCTTCAATTAGACGGCGGTTCTTCTAGCCAATTATATTTTTGCGGAAAAAACAAACAAAAAATGCTAAAAAGCAAAAATCCAGCAGTAATTTTTGGCTTTTCACTAAAAAATTCCGCACCGAAACTCTAGTTTTGTTGCATTGCTTTTATTTGGCGTTTATTTTCGTACATTAATTTGTCGGAAAGTGCGGTTACTTGTTCAAAGTTTTCGCCCGGATGATATTCTGCGTAACCTAAAGCAACAGAATAAGGCGTTTTTTCTACAGATTTTTTAAACGAACTTATTGCATTTAGCGTTTTTTCTGGATTTTTATTTTTTATTAAAACCATAAATTCATCGCCGCCAGTTCTGTAAATTCTTCCTAAGCACTTAAAAGAATCTAACATAACTTCGGAAACTTTTACTAACGCTTTGTCGCCTTCTGAATGACCTTTTGTGTCGTTCAACTTTTTTAAATCGTTTAAATCCATAGAAATAATCATTGTTGTATAATTTGCATAACGCAAAGAATCAATGTAAAAAGTTCTTCTATTTAAAAGATTTGTTAGCGCGTCTTGTTTGTAAAGTTGAACATTCAACGTTAAGTAATAAAAAATAATGCAAATAATAAAAGTTTGCGCTAAAACTAATTTTTGCAAAGAAAAAAGTTCTAATAAATTTGATGTAAGACTTGTTAAAGAAATTATTATAACAATTGCAGATTCCAAAACATTTGTTCTAAAATGCGAAATTGCAGTACGAAAAATTAAAAAAACATAAAATGCGCAAATTAAATAAGGAATACAAAATAACTTTTTAGAAAACCAATATTTATTTCCTGGGAATCCAAAATAAAGTTCGAATTTTACGCTTAAAAACGCAAGAATTGCATTTACTAACATTAAAATATAAATTGTTTTATGAAACTTTTGTTCACGTCTATTAGAAATTGCAGCCGTAAATCCAACTGCGCAAACTCTTGCAGAAAAGCCAACTGCGGCAAACCACGGATAAAGTTCGGGAAAAATTTTATTTACTTGGCAATAATAATCAGCAGAATCTTCTACAAGTAAAACAAATGACGTAAAAATGCAAAAGAAAAAAATGCGCAAAATTCTAGCAGAAAAAGTTTTATCTGCAAAAATAAAAACAGTAAGAAAAATAAATCCTATTAAACCTGTGTAGCAATATTGCAAAACAAATTTAATTAATTCAAAAGTCATTTTGTTCTCTTTTTTTTAGTATACCAAAACTTTAAAAAAAATAACAATAAGATTATTATCAACAATATGCAATTTATTCCAATAAAAGAAATTGAAGGTAAAAATAAAATTGAACTAGTAAAATTTGTTTGCAAAAACGAATTGTTAAATGTTCAATTTACTTCGATTTTACGAAAAAATATTTCCGATTCTTTTGCAATTTACATAAACGAAATTTGCCCGCAAGATTTGTACGGAATAATTGGAATAAAAAAAACAATTTTGCACATTTTGCCTTTTGTAAAATCTGATTCAGAAACTGCACTTCAGGAAGATTTTATTCAATCTTTTAAAAATTTTTACTTAAAAGAAAAATTTAAAAATCCAGTTTGCATAAATGGAAAAAAAGACGGAACTGAACTTTTGCTTAGATGTTTTAAAGAATTAAATCTTTTTCCAGAACAACTAAATGAATACAATTTTTTAAAACTTGATTCAAAAAAATTTTTATTGAATGTAAAATCTGCCTTAAAAAAAGAAGAAAACATAAAAAAAGATTTTACAATTTTACGTTGCAAACCAGAAATGCAAAAAGAATTAAAAGATGAACTTTTGGAACTTCAAATTTTATACGAAAAAGAAGAAGTTGTGCCAAAATGTTTTATTTTTGACGAAAATTTGTGCAGATTGCGATTTTCTAATTCTTTGCGAACGCAATATATTTTAGCACTTTTAAATAAAGACGAAAAATTTGTTTCTAAAGTTGGAACAAATGCCATTGGTTTTAAATTTGTTCAACTTGGCGGAATTTTTACTAAAAAAGAATTTAGAGGAAACAACTTTGCAAAATATTTATTAGAAGTGCTTTTAATAAAATTTTTACGAATAAAAAAATCTGTAGTTCTTTTTGTAAAAAAAGAAAATATTAGCGCAAATAATCTTTATAAATCATTAAGTTTTTTTAAAATATCCGAATATTTAATTGCATATTTTAAGTAGAAAATTTAAAATATTAGGTCAAATATCGAGTTTTAATAAAATCAATAAAAATTGTCTGTGCGAAGCAGAAACCGGCTTTTGCGAACACTTGCAGGGCCGGGCTGCGAAGCAGCCATTCAATGGCATTCCTATGCGGCCTGCACCGTGTGTAGCAAAAACGGATTTCTGCGTAAGCACAGACAATTTTGATGAACACACAAGAACTAGACATTTGACCTATTATTTTTTTATTAGGAAAACATTATGACTCCACAAGTAATTGCAAAAATTATTGCATTTGTTCTTTATCTTGGCTTTATGATTTATATTGGTCTTAAAAGCGCAAGCAAGAACAACGATTCCGCGGATTTTTTTCTTGGCGGAAGAAAAATTGGTCCTTGGGTAACAGCGCTTTCTGCAGAAGCGTCTGATTCTTCCGCTTGGCTTTTAATGGGTTTGCCAGGTTTGTGCTACCTTGGCGGAATTAAAGAAACCTTTTGGACAGCGTTCGGTCTTTGTTTAGGAACTTACCTTGCTTGGCTTTTTATAGCAAAACCGCTAAGAAAATGCTCCGTTGCTTTTGGAGATTCAATTACAGTTCCAGAATTTCTTTCTAACAGATTTAATGATAAATCGCACATTCTTTCTGCACTTGCTGCAATTTTTATTGTTTTCTTTTTTACAATTTACACAGCGTCTGGTTTTGTTGCCTGCGCAAAATTGCTAAATTCCGTTTTTGGTTTGCCTTATCACGCTGGACTTGCTATTGGACTTGTTGTAATTCTTTGTTACACAATTACGGGCGGTTACACAGCGGTTTGTAACACAGACTTTGTTCAAGGAACTTTGATTTTTGTTGCATTTGTTGTTTCTGCAACAATTATTTTAATTGCGGTTGGCGGACCTGCAAATGCAGTTGAATCTGTTCGCGCTTTTGACGCACGCGCAGTTGCCGGTGAATTTGGCGCAAAAATGCAAGAAGCATTTGCAAAAAATAGCAACTACAGCGTAATGAACATAATTTCCGCAGTTGGATGGGGACTTGGCTATTTTGGAATGCCACACATAATTGTTCGCTTTATGGGAATTGATTCTGTTTCTTCTATTAAAAAGGCTAGAAGAATTGGAATTTCTTGGATGATAATTTCTTACATTGGAACATTTATTATTGGAACAGTTGGAACAACTTATCTTTTAAAACACGGAATTTTGTTGAACGGTGGCGAACAAATTGCAAACTTTATTACTGGCGATTCCGAAACCGTTTTTTCTGTAACAATGCAGCAAATGTATCCGGCATTTATTGCAGGAATTTTCCTTTGCGCAATCTTAGCGGCTTCTATGTCTACAGCAGATAGTCAGTTACTTGCGGCTTCTTCTTCGGTTAGTCGAGACATTTACAAAGGAATTATTAAAAAAGACGCAAGCGAAAAAGAAATTTTAATGATTGGACGTTTTGTTGTTTTCCTAATTGCGTTAATTGCGCTATTTCTTTCGCTAAATCCAAATTCTTCTATTTTTGGTTTAGTTTCTTATGCTTGGGCAGGATTTGGTGCAACTTTTGGCCCTCTAGTTCTTCTTGCGCTATATTGGAAAGGTGCAACAGCAAAAGGCGCAATTACAGGAATGATTTTAGGCGGAATTACTGTTGTAGTTTGGCACAACCTAGGCGCAGATGTTTCGCCAATTTTTGGACTTTACGAAATTGTTCCAGGCTTTATAGTTTGCCTTTTAGCAACAGTTATTGTTTCGCTAATAGACAAAAAAGACCCAAAAGTTTTGGAAGAATTTGAAAATTACAAAAAAATGCCAGATTAGTGGGAATAAATAAAAACTAATAGCCCGAAATTCGAGTTTTA
>CAZJOU010000192.1:0-4194 GCA_964547685.1 uncultured Treponema sp.
TCCGAAGAAAACATTGCAAAAGATAAAGAAATTGATGAGTTATTGGAAAAAGTGAATAAAATAAATGAACAATAATGTAATAGGTCAAATGTCAAAATTTGAAAGAAACTGTCATGCTGAACTTGTTTCAGCATCTACAAAAAAAATCCATTTTGCTTTATAGATTCCGCACCGAAGGTCGCCGAAGGCATCAAGTTCGGAATGACGGATTATTTTCAGTTAAAATGTCGAACAAAGCCTTTTTTACAACTCCACAACTCCAAATCCAAGTTTTTGTGCCACTTCTACCAAGCCAAGCCTGTCTTTGAAACACGCTCTTTAATCTTTTAGATTATTTTTTGCTTTTTTTAATATCAAAAATATTTGTATGAGAATTTATTCTTGCAAGCGATAAAATATAAAGTTCTTCTTCAATGTTATCAGTTTTTTTATAAACAAGTAATAAATCAGGTCTGATATGACATTCTCTAAAATCTTCATAATTTCCATGCAAACTATGATCTTTATATTTTTTTTCAAGTGGTTCGTCTTTTTGAAGTTTTTGCACAACTACATTAGTTTCTTCTTTTTCAGATTTGCTTAATTTTTTAAAATCTGTTTTAAAACTTCTTGCAATGTGAAGTTTACGATTCATTTTCGACCTCATTCATAAAGTCGCCAAAATTATCATAAGTTTCATAATCGCCTTGTTCTAATTCATCAATTGCAATATCAAGACCATTTTTAGTTGTTCGTGGGCGAGTTAAAAGAAAATCAACAAAATCTAAAAGCTCTTGTTGATACTGTGCTGGAATTTGAGAAATTTTTTTCTCTAAAACTTCGTATGACATAATTTCCTCTTAATCAAAATATACTCTGCAAAAATCATTGCGTCAAATATTTTACAGTTCCATAATTCCAAAGCCGAGTTTTTGTGCCACTTCTACCAAGCCAAGCCTGTCGTGAACGTTCATTTTTGTGTAGATTGCGGTTCGCTGATTTTCTACGGTTTTTACGCTTTTTCCAAGTTTTGTCGCAATTTCTGGAATTTCAAGATGTTTTGCAATGAGCGAAAAAACTTCCTGCTCTTTTTCGGAAAGCATTTTGTAGCGGCGGAAAAGTTCTAGCGTGTCGGTTGTGCCGTTTTTGTTGATCGCACTATCCGCGTTATTTTCGCCATTTTCGCAATTCGTGCCAGACAAAAGTATTTTCATAACATTCTGGGCTTCTTTGCTAAACGCTTGATTTCCGCTTGCAACTGCTTTTACTGCCGAAACAAGTTCGTCCATACCAGAAGTTTTTGAAACAAATCCTTGAACGCCCGCCTTGATTGCCGCTTCTATTTGCAAACTTTGAGCAAACGCCGAATAAACAAGAACATTCAGATTCGGTTGGATTTTTCTAAGTTGCGGCAAAAGCGAAAGTCCGTTTTCGTTTTCAAGTTGAATGTCTAGCAAAAGAACGCTACAGTCGGCATTTTGCGACAAAACAGTTTTTGCTTCGCTTCCATTTTGTGCGTGCAAAAAATAAAAATCCGCACATTGCACTTTCAAAGTTTGTGCAAGGCTTTCGCGAAGAGCAGAATGGTCATCTAGAATTAGGATTTTTGGCATAATTATATTTTAAGCAAAATTTTTTCGTTTTCAACATTAGAAGATGTTTTTGGATAAGTGATAATTTCTAATCCCATTCCAAGACTGTCAAGATAATCAATTAAAGTTGAAACTTTTATATCTTTTCGTTTTTCAATTTTTGAAACCGAAGATTGCGTAAAATTTTCCATTTCCGACTGTTTGATGTTTTTTTCTTCGCGTAATTTTGCAAGCCGAATTGTCATAATATCTTGCTCCGCTTTTATATGAACACGTTTTACAGCGTTAGGATTCATTTTACTTTCCATCATTTTAATTGCGTTTTTCATTTTTAAGTTCCTCCTCGTGTTTTCAATTATCATTTCGGATTCTGCAATTAAATCTTTGTAGAATTTCTTTTGATTTATTTTGAACCAGATAGAGTGTCAGCGTAAGGTCGCGGAAGTTGTGGACCAAATTCTTGCAAAAAAAGTACTCGTTCCAAAACCGCTTCTTTGCTTTCTTCATCTAACGCGGAAAACCATAAATCGTATTCATCTGAAGAATCCACATTCCACATAATTTATTATATGAACTAAAGTGAATATTTGTCAATAAATACTTTTTACCTTACTTTCATCTTTACAAAAACCGTTGTGCCTTTTTCCGAACTTTTTATCGAAAATTCTGCACCTAGCGATTGTGCTCGTTCTTTCATACTTTTTAGTCCGATGTGAGTTTTTGTTTTTTGGGCGTTTCCCTTCACTTCGTTTCGGGGCGGGCTATTCGCACTTCGCCGACTTGCGTAGCTCATTCTAAAACGACTAGAATCGTCATTGCGAGCCGTTGGCGTGGCAACCTTATTAATTGGTTTCCAAAGTTTCTGAGATTGCTTCGTCGCTTTCGCTTCTCGCAATGACGTGCAATTTTGCCTAACGCATTCTTCGTTAAAACCTTTGCCGTTGTCGCTTATGCTTAGGAAAAATTCGTTTGCAACGTCTAGCATTTTTATTTCTATTTTGCTTGCGTTTGCGTGTTTTACTACGTTGGAAAGAGATTCTTGCACAATGCGTAAAAGTTCTTCTTTGGTTTTTGTGTCGAAAGTTGCGGCTAATTTTGTTGCTTCAAAGACTTGCGTTTGAATGCAAAAGTTAGATTCAAAAGTTTGTGCGTAATCTTTTACAATCGAAACGAAATCTTCTGATAAATCTAAACGCAAGGAAGCAATCAATTGTCGTGTTTGCAAAATGCTTTGGTCTGCCCAATACAAAGCCTTTTCTTTGTCGCCGTTTTCAACTGAAAGTTTTAAGACAGAAAGCGACTGTGCAACTGTGTCGTGCAAATCGCGGCTGAACGATTTTTGAGTTTCTTCGTGTTCGTGCAAAAGTTCAAGTTGCCTTTTTTGTTTTGAATATTTGAACTGAATGATTGCGACGGAAATTAAAATCAATGCGAACGAAGAAAATATAATTGTGTCGAAACTTGCATTTATGTCGCTTTCAAAATCACGCAAATTTTGAAAAGATGTTTTACTTTCCGAAATAATGTTTTGCGATAATTCTGAGTTTACAAGTTCGTTGTATTCTTTAGAGAATGTATTTGAAATTTTGTTTTTTAGAAAAATTCCAGTTATTAAAGTAAAAGTTGCAACAATAACGAAAATATATTCTGGTTTTAAAGAAAATGCCCGCCTGCTTTTCTTTCCCTTTTTGGAATCATCTAGCCAGAATCGCAAAATTCTGGAAGCTGTGGCAGAAGAAACTGAAGTTGGTGAATCAGTAGAAGCCACAGCGGCGGTAGGGATTGCAGCCGCGTTAGCGGTTCGGACACGAGAAGCGTGGCTGAACGGAAAAATTGGCGAAGCCAATTTTATAACGCAAAAGCCCGACCTGCCGTAAGGCAGGAACCGCCCAAAAATAAATCTGCACACAAAAAGATAAATCAAATACGAAATGAACGCTGCAAAAGATTTGTCGATTAAGTTTAGAATGAATCCGCCGGCGAGGTTTGCGACGAAAATGTTGTTTGTAAGAAAGTAAAGCCCTTTTTCGATTGGCGAAAGGTTGTAGCCCATAAACGCTGCGAAAACGGAACCTAAAATTCCGTTTGAAAACGCGCTTAAAATGCCTGCGAACATAAAACTGTCTAGCGAAAATCCTTCGGCTTCGGTTTTGTGGCGAAAATAAAACACTACGCACGCACCGATTGCGGTTAAAATTTGGCAAATGCAAAAAACTAGGCGAAGTTTTCCAAGCAAAGTAAGCACAAGATTTGTTAAAAATGCTCCCAAAATCGCAGGAAAAAATCCGCAAAGAGACGCAAGTGCGATTGTTGCAATGCTGTCCATATAAAGCGGAAGGTTAAACTTTGACGAAAAAAGTGAGGCACAAACGTTTAGTACGACTGTTAGAATGATGCAAATTGTGCAAAAAGAAAATCTAGTTCGCATAGGGCCTCTAAAAAAAAGTAAGTCTAACTTTTGTAATTTTAACTTAAAGTTGTGCAAAGATAAAGTTAAAGCGAACAACGAACGCGGAAATATCTTGTATAAAGTATTAGAAAAAATATTAGATTTTGAAAATTGCAACGCAACAAACATCTACGCACTAGGAAACGTTACTGTAAATTTGCTGCCTTTGCCTTC
>CAZJOU010000193.1:0-1939 GCA_964547685.1 uncultured Treponema sp.
TCAAATCTCTTTTCGGGTAAAAACATATTTTTTTCCATTTCTTTTGTTTGTAAATTCTAATTTCGTTGCTTTAAACTTTAGTTTTTCGTTTTCTTTGTAAAACGGATTGTACAAAGCATCGCCAACAATAGGAAAGCCTATCCAAGCAAGGTGGCTTCGAACTTGGTGACGAAATCCAGCGCTTATGGTACATTCTAAAATGCAGCGGGCTTCGTAGCGATTTTCGCTAATAGTAGCGGTTTTGTTAGCGTTTTTCCCTACGCTTTCGCACTTATACTCGTATTTTTCTAACAGTTTTACTTTTGTCGCATATTCTTTTTGCTTTCCTATTTTTTTTAGAGCGGCTTTTCCAGAAGAACTTGTAACTGGGCGAACTTCTTTTTGCTCTTTTCCGTAATGCCTAAAGTAAGAAGAAATTTCTATAGTTTTTCCGCCAAGTAAATCACTCTTAAAATCTTTTTGTAATGGCGGATAACCTTCTTTGTTTTCATTTTCTAAAATAGAAATACATTCTGCTTTGTAAGTTTTTATAAATCTTCCTTCTTTTTGTTCTTTTTGCATAAAATCATAAAATTCTTGATTTTTTGCTATTAAAATAAGACCTTCGGTTTCTGTATCAAGCCTGTGTAAAAGTCCGTGTTCAATTTTCTTAAGTCCCAAAACTTCTTTTATTTCTGGAAAAAGTTCTTCCGCTTGACACAAAGCGTTGTTAAAGTCTGTTTCTAAAAGTGGCGCAGAAGGCAAACCTTGAGGTTTATAAATTACAACAAAATCGTTATTCGGCTCTGAAATTATTTCTATTTTTTGCATTTTGGCTTTACTTTTGGCATTACTTCGCGCGGAAATTTTTCGCGTAAAATTCTATCGGTTTCCATAAATCTATAAGGAATTGCGGCTCTAAATCTTTTTAATTTCGAGTTTGGCGATGTTTTTATTATCATTTGGCGCGAATGAAGCATTAATGTTGCATTCGGAAAAAGTTCGTCTGGTTTTCCGTAAATTGGGTCTCCTAAAATTGGACAACCAAGATATTTCATGTGAACTCTTATTTGGTGCGTTCTTCCAGTTTTTATTCTAACACGCATAATAGAATATGGTCCGTAACAAGCAACGCAATGATATAATGTGCGCGCAAATTTTCCTTCTTGTGTAGCAGTTACAGCCTTAAATTTTTGCCGATTCTTTGTGTCGCGAATAATTTGAGTTTTTACATCTCCGCTAGAAGCAGGCGGCCGGCCTTTTACAATGCAAATATATTCTTTTTGAACATGACGTTCCTTAAATTGTAAGCCAAGCCATTCTTCTGTTTCGCGATTTTTTGCAGTAATTATTATTCCAGAAGTATCTTTATCTAGTCTATGAACAATTCCGGGGCGTCGCATTTTTAAAATTTGATTTTCGCCAATATCTTTTTGTTGCGGAATTGCGCTTTTTCCCCAATGAAAAAGTAACGCGTTTACTAAAGTTCCGTTCCAATTTCCTGCCGCTGGATGTGTTACCATTCCTTGCACTTTATTTACGATTGTAACATTTTCATCTTCATAAATAATTTTTAAGGGAATATTTTCCGGTTCAATGTTATCTGGAACATTGTCTTCCCATTGAATGTCAATAATGTCGCCTGCTTTTACTTTAGAAGAAAGTTTTGCATTTTTTCCGTTTAATAAAAGTTCTTGCGAACCAGATTTTAATTTTGAACGATTCATTCCGTTTGGCAAAGATGCAATATATTGATCTAAACGTTCAGTTTTAAAAAAATCAGAAGGAATTATAAAATGCAAATTTTTCATTTTTATTCCTCCGAAATTGTTTCTATTTTTTTTCCAGTTTTTACTTTTTTTATTTTTTTTGATTTTTTAGAAGAAGTTATTTGTTCTTCAGTGTTATTTTCGTTTTGAATTTCAGTTTGATTTTCATTTTGAACTTCGTTTTGATTTTC
>CAZJOU010000193.1:2039-4182 GCA_964547685.1 uncultured Treponema sp.
TTTGATTTTCATTTTGAACTTCGTTTTGATTTTCTTCTGGCACATCTAGTTCATTAGAAACATTTGGACGTTCAATTTTTGTTGCATTAGAATCTTCTTCTATTGGATTTATTTGAATTTCTGTGTTTTTTTGATTTTTTATTTTTCGCATTTTTTTATTTCGTTTTACTGCGTGAACAATAAAATCTGTTATTCCAATTCCGCAAGAAATTCCAATAGAAGTTAAAATAATTCCAATTTGTTCGTCTGTAGAATAACCATTGTCGTCTGTAGAAGAAAAAGGATTTACAAAATAATCGGAATCAAAATTGTGAGCAGCGTATTTTCCAAAAGAATAACCAAGCGTTACGTTAAATGTTATAAATGGCATTGCGCCTAAAGTAATAATTTCGGCTCGTCTTATGTCTTTAAAAATATCTGGAAATTCGTCGTCTTTATAAGGTTCTGCAGTTTCCGAATAAACAGGAAATAGCGAAAATAAAAGAGAAAATAATAAAACAAAGCCAATACATTTTTTTTTCATTAATTGTAGTTTCGTTCGCCAAAAATAGCGGTTCCAACACGAACTTCTGTTGAACCTTCTTGAATTGCAATTTCAAAGTCGTGCGTCATTCCCATACTTAATTCAGAAAGATTAAAAATTTTAAACTTTTCTTGCATTTTTTGTGCAATTTGTTTCATTGTAGAAAAAGATTTTCTTATTGCGTTTACATCTTCTGTAAAAGGTGCCATTGTCATAAATCCGCGCGGAATGACGTGTGGCGCATTTTTATTTGCAATATATTCAAGTGATTTTTCAAGTTCTTCTTCTGTTGTGTAGCCAGATTTAGAATCTTCGCCTGTATGAAATTCAAAAAGAATTTCGATATTTTTGTTTATTTTTGCGCATTGTTTTTCAATTTCTTGAATAAGTTCAAGTCTATCAACAGATTCTATCATAGAAGCAATTTCTACGGCTTTTTTTACTTTGTTCAACTGAAGTTGCCCAATAATATGAAGTTTCACATCTGGATATTTTTGAAAAACTTCTGGGAATTTTGAATACGCTTCTTGAACTCTGTTTTCGCCAAAAAATTTTTGACCAGCATTTATAGCGTCATAAACTGCATCTACAGGATGAAATTTGCTTACAGCAAGAAGTTTTACGCTTCCTTCTTTTCTTCCGGCTGCAATTTCTGCATTTCTTATTTTTTGATTAATAATATTTATATTTTCTTTTATATTTTCGCTCATATTTAAAGCCTTTGCCTTTCTATTTTTTTATTATATCAGCATTAAGAATATCGCTCAATAATAGAATATCTTTTATTGGTAAAGTTTCTGCGCGTTTTGTTGGTTCAATTCCTGCTTTTTCTAACGCATTTAAGGCTTTTTCTGCATTAGAAAGAAAATTTGTAAGATTGTTGCGTACATTCTTTCTTCTAGAAGAAAATAACGCTCTTTGTAGTTTTATAAACAACTTTGGATTTTGACAACAAGGAAATTCGCTTTTAGGAACCATAGAAAACGCTCTTGAATCTACGTTTGGTCTTGGCCAAAAGTTTCCTCCGCCAAGATCCATAATTGTAGATAAATCGTAAGCCCATTGGCAAAGAATTGAAAAAGAAGAATAATCTTGTGTTCCAGGTTTTGCTAAAGCGCGAATAGCGACTTCTTTTTGAACCGTGAAAACTGCTTTTTCAAAGCGAACATCGTTTTCTATTGTGTCTGCAATTAAAGTTGCGGCAATATTGTACGGAAGATTTCCAAAAAAGCGTTCTGGTTTTCCATTTTCTGCCAGCGTTTTTTTCCAAGTTTTTAAAACATCGCCTTCTACAATTTTTAATTTTCCATTTTTTATGTAATCAGAAAAAAATTGATTTAAAAAATTTGCAAAACCTTTGTCAATTTCAAAAACCGTAAGATTTGCACCGCGACTTAAAATTTCTTCTGTCATTGCGCCAAGTCCAGGTCCAACTTCCCAAACAGTTGTGTTTTCCGAAATGCTAAGCGAATCAATAAGTTTTTTTCGCGCGTTTTCGTTTATTAAAAAATTCTGCCCGAATTTTTTTTGCATAGACATTCCGTTATTTTCTAAAAATTTCTTTAATTCCGCTGGCGAATTGTAATCTGGGTGAATCATTTTGTTCCTTGTATTTTTTTT
>CAZJOU010000194.1:0-2867 GCA_964547685.1 uncultured Treponema sp.
AGTATTTTGGCTGACGGTTGCGTAGATTTGTGTTATATTATTTATAAGGAGGCGCAAAATGCCAACTGCAGTTTTAGAAAAAAAAATTAATGCTTTACCACAGTTTGCAATAGATGAAGTGTCCGATTTTGTAGATTACATTTACTACAAACTTGGTATGAATTCAAAAAATCCTTCTGTAAAAAAAAGTGGATTTGGTTGCTTAAAAGATATTCCTTGCAAAATGAGCGATGACTTCGATGCTCCTTTAGAAGACTTTAAGGAGTATATGTGAAATATCTTTTAGACACTCATGCTATAATATGGTTCGTTTCTGGAAGTGACAAATTTTCAGAAACTGCAAAAGAAATTTCTGAAAAAGAAGAATGTTATTTTTCTTATGCATCACTTTGGGAAATTGCAATAAAACAAAGTCTTGGAAAACTTGACTTTCCAGTTAAAATTCCATATTTAAGGGAAGTTCTTGAAAACTCTGGATTTAAAAACTTACCTATAACAGATAAAAATCTTGAATCATTAAAAAGTCTTCCTTTTATTCATCACGATCCATTTGATAGGCTTCTTATTGCACAAGCACAAAACAACAACCTTACAATTATTACCAAAGATTCAATAATTCTTAAATATGATATTAAAGTTATTTGGTAATTAATTAAAGCATCGCTGCAAAAAGCAGAAACGTTGTACAAAGCATTAATGCAAAAGTATTTTGGCTAAATCGGTCATTGAGCCTGTTGCCCGCTTGCGCGCACTTCGTGGACGATAAACTCAACCACTGGAAATGCAAAAGTATTTTGGCTGACGGTTTTATAGGTTTGTGATATAATTATTTTAAATGGAGGACTTGTATGAAATATCCTTTTATGACTTTGCCTGACGAAACTGTAATTACTCATTCAGATATTTATAACGAAAATGGCTTGGAAAAAATAAAAGTTTATTTTGAGCAGCCAATAGAAACTGGATTCAATAATGCGACTTGCATTCTTCCTTTATATGAATGGCAGGAAGTAAACGGCTTTTCAAAGAATAAAATCGCCGAATTTCAAAAACTTGTAGAAAAAGGCGCGCATATTATTTACAAATTTGCAAGACAAGGTGGTTTTGGCAATGCCGCAAATTTTTAGAATCGGCTCGTACATCATTTACATTTGGTCTGACGAAGGGCTGCCTGTTGAGCCGGTCCATGTTCATATTTCGGAAGGCAAGCCTTCCAGCAATGCGACAAAAGTTTGGATAACAAAATCACATCATTGTGTCGTCGCAAATAACAATTCAAGAATTCCATCGCATGTTTTAAATGATATTCTGGAACTGATAGAACTTAGAGCAGATTATATATGCGCAAAATGGAAAGAACATTTTGGTGAAATAAGTTATTATTGCTAACACAACACATATTTGCATAATAGTTTAAAATTAATTTTTCATTTCTCATTGCTTATGATATACTAAAACTTATGATAACTGGTGAAATTAAAAACAAAATTGAAACATTTGGCTAAAGATTTATGCCGCTGGAATGACAAATCCTTTGACTGTAATTGAACAACTTTCTTATTTGATGTTCATTCGTTCTTTGGACGATATTGAAACAGAAACCAAGCAAAAAGAAAATATGCTTGGCATTAAGGGAAAACATATTTTTAGCGAAAATCAGCAGAAATTACGCTGGAGCAAGTTCAAAAATCTAAGTCCAGACGAAATTTTTTCTTTGATGAAAGACGAACAAAACGGAATTTTTGCGTTCATTAAAAATATGCACGAAGATTCTGAGTCTGCATTCGCAAAATTTATGAAAGATGCGTCTTTTCAAATTCCAAACGCTCAAGTTTTGGTAAGCATTATTTCTGGTTTGGACGAACTTTACGAAAACGACATAAAAGACCAGGATATGCTTGGCGACATTTACGAATATATGCTAGATAAACTTAGCGCTTCTGGTCAAAACGGTCAGTTTAGAACGCCACGGCAAATTCGCGAGCTTATGGTAAATCTTATTCAGCCAACTCCAGATGATTCTATTTGCGACCCTGCGTGCGGAACTGCCGGATTTTTAATTAGTGCGGCAAATTATGTGCGCGAAAACTACGGAAATAAAATGACAGAAAAGCAATGGGACCATTATCAAACTGGACTTGTTTCTGGATTCGACACAGATATGACAATGCTTCGCATAAGCACAATGAACTTAATGCTTCATTCAATTACAAATCCAACTGTTCAATATCAAGACGGAGTTAGCAAAGCAAACAATATTGAAGGCAAATACGACGTTATTTTGGCAAATCCACCTTTTACCGGAACTGTAAACGAAACTACAATAAATCCAAACTTGCTTGGTGTTTGCAATTCTAAAAAAACTGAACTTTTGTTTGTTGCTCTTTTTATGCGAATGCTTAAAAAAGGCGGAAGATGTGCCTGCATTGTTCCAGACGGAGTTTTGTTTGGTTCATCTAATGCGCATAAATCGCTTAGAAAAGCGCTTGTAGAAGACAATCAGCTTGCGGCGGTTATTAGCATGCCAAGCGGAGTTTTTAAACCTTATGCTGGAGTTAGCACAGGAATTTTGATTTTTACAAAAACTGGCGCAGGCGGAACAGACAATGTCTGGTTCTACGATATGAAAGCGGACGGATTTAGTCTTGATGACAAACGCCAGCCGGTTACAGAAAACGACATTCCGGATATTTTAAAACGCTACAAGAATCTTGATGCGGAAAAAAATCGCAAACGCACAGAGCAAAGTTTCTTTGCTCCAAAATCAGAAATTGCTGCAAATGATTACGACTTAAGCATTAACAAATACAAGCAGGTTGAATACGAAAAAGTCGAATATCCAGAACCAAGCGTTATTCTTGGCGAAA
>CAZJOU010000194.1:2967-4136 GCA_964547685.1 uncultured Treponema sp.
ACGTTCCACTGATTTTTAGAACCGAACGACAAAACAATTCGCGGATAAAATTCAAAAGTTTGGCGGCTTTCGTCGTTTTCTTCGCTATTTAACGCCGCGTAGTAAAAAAATCGTGGTTTTAGCGAAAAATGTTCAACAATCGGAATTAAAACTTGCGTTCCTGCATACAATGGAATCATATTTCCGCTTAAACTGTGTCCCGCCTCGCCTTCTAAAGTAAATTGAAGTGAACCAAAATTGTTTTTGTGATTCACCGAAAAGAACCAACATTCATCTAAGTTTTCTGCATTGTAGTTTGCAACGTTCTTAAAAACGGCGGAAGCAACGTAAGGTTCGGAATTGTAACTAAAAGTCAACGTTGTGTTTATGCCAGAAAAAAAGCCCGAAACTTTTGGCGCGTAATTTACGCTAAACGCATAGCGAAAATCGTTTTCTTCCGAACTTGTAACTTCGCTAGTTTTTTTGTCCTGACTTTCTGAATATTCGTAATTGTAAAAAAATGTTCCGCCCGCTTTTAGTGGCACGTTTTCGCTAAGACTAGAAAAATCGTAAACCAACGCGGCATTTATTCCCCAAGAATTTGCAAACTCTGCATAACTTTCCGTAACTGGAAGTGCCGCTCCAACAGTAAATCCGTAATTTTCCCATTTTGCGCCAACTCCAGTTTTTCCCCAGCGGCTTTGTCCTGTGTAAATTTCGCTTAGCGAAAAAAAGTTTCCGGGTAAATAATACGAATAAAGTTTTCCAATGCTTGCTTCAAACGTTTTGTTTGCAAACGGGCGGAAACGCAAATATGCGCGTTTAATGTCTAGTTTTTGCGAAAGAGTTTTGTCTTTGTCTACGTCTTTAGAATCATCATATTTAGAAACGCGATAATAAATTTTTCCGCCAGCAGTTATGTAATTGTTAGAAAGTGCAAAATCCGAAAGCAAATAAGCCGAGCCAAAATCCAAATCTTCGCCAGTTGTTTTAGCAAGTGGCGTTATGCCAAGCGTGATTTTTGCTTTTTTGTCGAATGCAAAAAGCAAACTCGCTCCGCTTAGCAAAAAAATGAATGTAAACAAAAATATTTTTTTCATAAAAACTCCTTTTTTGGTGGTTGAGTTTATCGAAACCACCTTTGATTGCAAAAATTTCTAAGATTGCTTCAACACTTCGTGTTTCGCAAT
>CAZJOU010000195.1:0-1359 GCA_964547685.1 uncultured Treponema sp.
TTTTTTTATTGTTATCAAAATCTGCGTTATCTGCGAAATCTGCGGGAAATTCACATTTTCCAAAATCTATAAATTTCAAAAAAACTAATTTGCGTTTACTAATGCCATTACTGTTACTGTTGTTGTTATTAAAGATGTTACTACAGTTATAAATCCTGAATATTGAGTAAAAAAGTATGAAAATTTATTTGATTTTGCTGTAATTATGCTTTCTGGCGTAATAAAATCTGATTTAGAAAGTTTTTTTCCATTAATATCAACAATTTTTGCTGCATTTCCAAAGTTTTTTGCTTTGTCAAAACCGCCGGCAAGCGCGATATAATAATCTGCTGTTCTATCTGGAATGTACGGAAACCTTTGCGGAGAAACTACTGCGCCAGCAACAGTTACAAAGTATTGTCTAAACGGAACAACTAAAGTGTCGTTCGGAAAAACTTTTTCATCGGAACTAAATTCCGCATTATAAAGAATTTTATTTACATCCAGCGGAATATTTTGATTATTACGAACAATATATGCTTTAGAAAGATCTGCTTGCGGCGAAGAAAAAATTTCATTGTTATCGCGCACAAGATGAACATAATCTGTTCCGCGTTCAAATTGTATTGTTTCTTTCGATGAATCATTTAAGGTTGTTCCATTTTTATCATCAGAAATAGAAACTGCGCCTTCTATAAACATAACTGGCTTTAAACTACTAAACGTAGAAATTACAACAGTATCAAAACATTCCAAATTATAATTAGAAATTAAAACATCTGGCTCAAGATAAAGTTTTTCGCCAGATTCAAAACCTTCTTTTTTATTACTAATTCTTGTTAATTCAATAAATCTTGTATCTGCTAACGGCGTAAGTCCACCAGCATAAAGATTTATAAGTTCTTTTAAGTTTTCGCCATTTAAAAGTTCATAAGTTCCCGGCCGTTCTACTGCGCCAGAAATACTAACTTTGCGTTCAATTCTTTCAACAGAAACAACATCGCCCGGACGAACATAAGGATTATTCTTAAAATCTCCGTCGCGTTTTGCCTTAAACAAATCGTATTCGGCAACTTTTCCATTTTCGGACGTTATTTTTATATTTCTAAGCGAAGAATATTGTGTAAGAGTTCCATTTATAACTTCCGAAAGCCTTGTTAGAGCAAATGCATCTTTTTCTGTTACAACTTTAACTTCGCCTTTTACAGAAACCTTAAATGCGCCTGGCATTTCTAGCACAAATTGAACTCCACTTAATGGGTAATTTTTTTGTACAATGGATTCAACCTGATTTTTTAGTTCCGTAAATTTTTTATTTTTTGCATCTACAACTGCAAGATTAGAAATACGAATTTTATAAGTTGAATCTACTGGAATTTT
>CAZJOU010000195.1:1459-2608 GCA_964547685.1 uncultured Treponema sp.
CACCATAAAAGAAACTTGCACATAAAATAAACGCAAATGCAAAAATAAAACGCGCTTTATTTTTCATTATTCTTTCCTTTAAGTTTTAACATTGCTTCTGAATCATTTTTAATATTAGAAATTGCGTTAAGCAAAAATGCAACAAACACAGAAATAAAAAATGCAGCAAAAGTTACAATAATGCAAAATTTTCCTCGACTTGGTCCAGATTTTTTATCTGGCACTTCTGCATATTCCAAAACTTGAAAAACAGGTTGTTCACTTGCCATTTCGTTTTTTAGAACTTCATATTGAACTTTTAATTGCTTATAAACTTCTTCTTGAACATCTAATTCTATTTTTGCAAAAGCGACATTATCCGCAATAGATGTAGAATTTCCAGCAGTAATGGTATTCGCCCTAAATCCAAGATTTTCTATATTTTTTTGTAATTTTAAAATTTGTGAATGAGTTACTTCTATATTTTTTTCAAGATTTGATTTTTTTAATGTATTTTTATCAATTCCAAGTTCTTCGAACATACTTTCCAAAAGTTCAACAACAAAATTTACAACGTTTTTTCCTAAAATTGGGTCAATATCTTCAAAACTAACTGTAAAAACTCCGGTGTCGTCATCAAATTCGCTTTTTAGTTTTTTCTTTAACATAGTCCTACTTTCAGAAATTGGCGATTTTTTAATTTCCCATTTTTCTATAAAGCCAAAATTGTTTACAACTGAATCTAAAAGTTTATTTGACCCAACAAGATATTGCGCAAGTGAACTATAAGAAAGATTATCATCGCTAGAAAGATTTACGCCCGCTAAAGAAGCTAAACTTCGCAAAGAAGATGTTGAAGTAGTTGAACCAGACTTATTTATAAGCATTTCTGCGCTTGGTGTATATTTGTTTGGCATAAAAGATTTTTCTGGCGGAAGTTTTAAAGAAATAATAGAAAGCAAAACACAAACAAACGCGGCCGCAAAAGTTGTTATAATTATAAGTTTTTTATGCTTTAATAAAACCGCAACTAAATCTATTAAACTAATTTCTTCGTCTTGCAAAGAATTATTTTCTTCCATTTGACATCCTTATTAATTTCTTAAAATCAATTTTTAATAGCAATTTTAATTATAAGTTAATCAATGTGCAAAATCAAGAAGTCTATAT
>CAZJOU010000195.1:2708-4110 GCA_964547685.1 uncultured Treponema sp.
ATCAAGAAGTCTATATGTCAATAACAAAACCGTTTTTTTAATCTTTACGAAAGTATAAAAATATTGTAAAAATAACCAATTTAGATAAAAAACTGTTCACTTTTAAGGGGATTTAATGAAAATTTTAGTTTCTGGGCTTATTAATATAGAAACAAATGTTGCGGTTCACAATTTTCCTGTTGAATATTCGCCTATTGAATATGCGTTTAATGAAGTTAGCGTTGATTTAAGTGGCGTTGCGTACAATATTATAAAAGCCTTAAATGTTTTAGGCGACACAGTTTTTCCTGTTTCAATAATCGGAAAAGATATTATTGGAAAAATGATTAAAAATGAACTTGAAAGTCTTAAAATTTCAACTGAAAATCTTTTTGAAAAACTTGATTCAACTTGCACAAGCGCAATTTTATTTGATGAAAACGGAAAAAGGAAAGTTTTTTGCGACTTAAAAAATATTCAAGATATGGTTTTGCCTTATTCACTTGTAAAAGATAAAATTAAAGACGCAGACGGAATTGTTATTTGCAATATAAATTTTAACGATGAACTTATTCATAAAGCAAAAGAAACTGAAAAACCGATTTTTACAGATGTTCACGTTCTTTCTAATATTGATGATGAATATAATAAAAGATTTCTTGAAAACGCAGATATTGTTTTTCTAAGTGATGAAGGAATTTCTGGAAATCACGAAGATTTTCTTATTTCAATTTGGGAAAAGTACAAAAATAAAGCGATTGTTTTAGGTCAAGGAAAAGCCGGAGCAATGATTCTTGACGGAAAAACAAGATGCGTTACTAGCATAAAAAGTGTTAACACGCGAAAAGTTGTAAACACTGTAGGAGCCGGCGATGCTCTTTTTAGTTCGTTCGTTCATTTTTATCTAAAAAAACAAAAACCAGTGGAATGTCTAAAAAAAGCAGTTACATTTGCAAGTTGGAAAATTGGCGAATCTGGTGGCGCAAAAGGTTTTATTCCAGAAAACGACCTTGAAAATCTGTGCAAAAAAATTGAATACACAGAATTTTGCGTAAAAAGATTTTAGAACAAATGAACGAACCTCGACGCAAGCGTTCGAGGTATCGTTCTTTCTCATAAGGTATTGCAGTCGGGTTTAATACCCTTTTTTACGACGCAAGCGTCGGGGTATTAAACCCTCCGCACGAATAAAAAAGTTGCGTTCGCTATTCCGTACCAGCGTAGCGCGTCATTCCGTGCCAACGAAGCCTGTCATTGTCGGGCTCGACCCGACAATCTACTTATTTTTTGCATTCATTTTTTTTCGCTCTTTTAAGAAAATCGCTTTTATATTATTATATTTTAACTTGGCAATTTTTTGGGGGAACGAAAATGAAATCTAACGCAATTACTGATTGCAACGGAATTCCTTATC
Source organism: uncultured Treponema sp. (assembly GCA_964547685.1). Taxonomy (GTDB): domain Bacteria; phylum Spirochaetota; class Spirochaetia; order Treponematales; family Treponemataceae; genus Treponema_D. The sequence continues at coordinate 4,102 of CAZJOU010000195.1, forward strand.
CGGTTTTTA
>CAZJOU010000196.1:0-4096 GCA_964547685.1 uncultured Treponema sp.
GCCGTAGTATTCAACAGTGCTTTCTTCCCCGTTATCTATCGTGTCCGTCGTTATAACCTGGCTTCCGCCGATTCTCACCGTGCCGTTGTTAGTGATTGCCTGCGCCGTAACAGAGCTTGTGCCAAAGTCAACCGTTGCGCCCTTATCCACCGTAAGAGCCTTTGTGCTTATGTCATTCACAAGCCTAAGCATAAACGGAGCTTGCTCAGCCGAGCTTCCCTGAGCAATAACAATGTCGCTCATGCTGGCAGTATACGGCGGATAGGACACAGCCATAGCGGAGCCTGTCTCGTCATAGCTCCAGTTCCCAGCCTCACTCCAGCTCGTGTCCACAGCTCCGAGCCAGTAGTATGCGGTTATAAACCAGCCAGTTGTCGTCATGGCGGAAGAGGACAGCGTAAACCCTAAGTCCATTACAGTAAGCTCCGAGGGAGCTATGTAAAGCGCATTCACGCTTCTGGAATACGCTACGTATGTGTATGCAAAGCTCTCTGCCGCAGCCGCTCCGCTGAATGTCCACTCCGTGCTGTCCGTTGACGTGAGGGTGATGTAGTTATCCTCTGTTCCTGTGCATTTGAGCGTTCCTGTAACAGTCTGCGTTGTGCCGCCCGCAAACATGACTGCAAGTCCGTTGCCGCCAAGAGACGCCGCATTGGTTAAAGACTCCACCGTAAGGTCTGTAAACAAGTTGTCCGCACTGAGCACAGCCGGAGAGAGCAGCGCAAGAGAGCCAGTGACTACGCCTGCAAAAGATGACTGCTCTGAGCCGGAGCTAACTGCAAGCGCCGCGCCGTCAGCAATGTCCACTGCGCTGTTAAAAGCCGCTCCAGTGCCAGCTCTTACAGCACAGTCCGCAGTGACAGACACAGCCGCATCATAGCTCTGCGCTCCAGTCGTTGTGACAGAGCCTGCTAGAACAGCCGTGCCGCTGCCTGCTACAGAAAGGCTGTCGCAGCTAGAGCCGTCCGCGATTAAAAGAGAGCCTATAGAGCTAAGCGCAACACCTTTGCCGGAATCTATCGTAACCGTGCCAGTGAACGTGTTGTCCCCTGTCAAAGAGACATCTCCGCTTGCGTCAATGGCCGTTGTTCCCGCCACGGTAAAAGCATCCGCGCTAGAAAGGCCGCCTGTTATCAAAAGGTTCTGATATTCCGCTCCCCAGGCAAGAGACGTAAGAGAGCTGCCGTAATACTCAACAGTGCTGTTGCTGCCGTTTGTGATTGCTCCGGCAACTGCCTGGTCTCCGCCAATGCGCACAATGCCGTTGTTTGCAATCGATGCTGCGGCAACTCCGCTCTCTCCAAAGTCAACTGTAACGCCATCATTCACCGTAAGCGTATTTACATTTATGTCCGTAGATATAGATAGAATATATGGGCTTTGCTCCAGAGAGCTTCCTTGCGCAGCAACAATCTCATTTATGCCGCTGGCATAGTCAGGATAGTCATCGTCCGCCTCCAGCAAGGCTGCATCGCTTCCGTCCTTAGACCAGTTCAACGGATTGCTCCATTCCTTGCTTGCTTCTCCAAGCCAGTAGTATTTGCTTATAAACCAGTTCTCTGTCGTCAGGGCAGGCGCGCTCTGAGCAAGACCCCAGTCCGAAAGCTTTGCCTTTGCACAAGCTATGCCAAGCTCGCTCTCGCTCTGTGAATATGCGATATACGTGCACTTAAAGTTTGCCGCGTTCACAGAGCCACTGTATATCCAGCTGCTCGTGCTGTCAGACGAGAGCGTGATATAGTCCGCTTCTGTTCCTGTGCAAGCAAGCGTTCCTGAAACCGTCTGCGTTGTGCCGCCTGCGAATGTAACTGCAAGGCCTCCGCCCGAAAGCGAAGAGGCATTTGTCAAGGACTCTACAGTGAAGTCGGTGAATGAGTTTGACACGCTGAATGTTGCCGGAGAGCGAAGCACAAGAGAGCCAGTGACTACGCCTGCAAAACGTGACTGCTCTGCGCCGGAGCTAACAGCAAGTGTCGCGCCGTCAGCAATGCTAACCGTGCCTGAGAATGTCGCGCCAGTGCCCGCGCTTATTGTTGTGTCCGCGCCGAGTGTAACGGCTCCTTTGAACGAGGCAGCTCCGCTTGCTGCGCTCAGTGCCGCCGCTGTGCTCACAGTAACTGTGTCATTAAATGTAAGCGTTGCGGCGGATAGGTTTCCGTTTACTACAACAGGCGCGCTGTAGCTCTGAGCTCCAGCTGTAATAACAGTGCCCGCTAGCGTTACTACAGAAGTCCCCGAAACATCATAAATATCAAGAGAAGCACAGCTAGCTCCGTTCTCTATAGTGAACGAGTCTCCGGCGTTAAGGTCAACATCTCCTCCAGAAATTATCTTAACTCCGCCTGTAAACCTGTTCGCGTTTATAAGGGACACTGCTCCGCTCGTATCTAAGATTGTCTTTTCATTAACCGTAATCGCAGGCAACGAGGATGCATTGCCGGTTATCAAAATATTCTGATACTCTGAGCCCCAGGGGAGAAATGAGAGCGAGCTTCCATAATACTCAACAGTGCTCCCGTTTCCGTTCGCCACCTTAGAAGCAGAAACCGCCGTTATCTTTTGACTCGTGTAGTTTCCGCTTATCCGCACCGTGCCGTTGTTCGTGATTGATGCCGTTGCCGTAACAGAGCTTGAGCCAAAATCCATAGTCGCGCCGGAGCTGACTAAAAGAGAGCTCACATCTATGTCGCTAGTCAGAGCAAGGATATAAGGAGATGCTGAACTTGAGCTTCCCTGCACAACGACAATATCGCTTGAGCCGCCAGCATAAGGCGGATAAGAAGCCGCCGCTTTTGTTCCAGCCTCATCGTAAGACCAGTTTCCTGCCGTAGTCCAGCTAGAGTCCACACCTCCCAGCCAATAATATGCGGTTACGAACCAATTTGTTGTTGTCGTGGAAGCAGGAGACTGCGTAAACCCCCAGTCCGACACAGAGGAAGATGACGGGGCAAGGCTCAGGGCAGATGAGCTGGCAGAATAGGCGATGTATGTGTATTCAAAATTTTTCGTGCTGGCCGTGCCTGGCTCATAAGTCCAGTATGAGCTCTCATCATCTGATTTGAGCGTGATGTAGTCTGATGCGGTTCCTGTGCATTTGAGCGCGCCAGAGACAGACTGCGTTGACCCGCCCTTGAACGTAACCGTAAGCCCTGTAAGAGAAGATGCGTTTGTTGAGGACTCTACGGTAAGGCTAGAAAAAGAGTTTGACGCGCTAAAAGCCGCCGGAGAGCGCAGCGCAAGCGAGCCTGTAACTTCTCCAGAGAATGTTGATTCATTCCCTTTTGAATCCACTGTGAGCGTCTTGTCCGTTGCGGCTGTCACTGTGCTGGAGAAAGCCGCGCCAGTGCCCGCGCTTATCGCCGCTTGTGAATTGACTGCAACAGCTCCTGTGTAAGTCTGCGCACCCGTTGTCTCAACACTCTGTGCGCTAGAAGCCTTGAGCTCTGTAGTTCCTCCCACTGTAATAGAGGCGGCCGTGACATCCGCGCTAAATGCCGCATTGCCTACTACGCTCACCGCTCCGGAGACTGAAACATTGCCGCCAAAATCTGCGCCGCCTGTAACACCCACATCGCCAGTCGCGGCAACAGTGCCGTCAAACTGTCCAGTTCCGCCGACTGTAATTGAAGCCGCAGAAACATCTGCGCTGAACGTTGCGTCTCCTGCCAAAGACAATGCGCCAAGCACATAACTTGCGCCGACTGCGCCGCTGAACGCAGCAGAAGAGGATGTATCTGTAATGCTCAATGCGCCCGCCTTGTCCGCTGAGACAGAGTCCACTGTGCCGGAGAATGTTGCGCCCCCCGCTGCGCCTACGCTCATATCTGCGCCAAGCGTGACAGCGCCGCCAAACGAGGCCACTCCTCCAGAAGTAACCGTTGTTTCCGCATTGACCGTAAGTGCGCCAGAGAAAGCCGCATCCCCGCCCGCGCTTACCGCCGCTTGTGAATTGACTGTAACATCCCCTGTGTAAGTCTGCGCGCCAGTCGTTGCAACGCTCTGGCTCCCTGCCGCCGCAAACGCTGTAGTTCCGCCGACTGCGACTGAAGCCGCAGAGACAGCGCCGCTGAACGTTGCGTCTCCTCCAGCGCTCAAT
>CAZJOU010000197.1:0-4066 GCA_964547685.1 uncultured Treponema sp.
TTGGCGCATATTCTGGACCAATCTGCATTCCCTTCTTAAGACCTTCGTCGCGTCCACCGTTGAAAGCGTAAAGCAATGCTTTTGCCAAGTTTGCGCGCGCACCAAAGAACTGCATTTCTTTTCCTGTCTGAGTAGCAGAAACACAACAACAGATTGAATAGTCGTCGCCCCAAATTGGTCGCATTACATCATCGTTTTCGTACTGAATAGAAGATGTATCAATAGAAATCTTTGCGGCATATTTGCGGAAGCTTTCTGGAAGTCGTTTTGAATACAAAACAGTCATGTTTGGTTCTGGGCTTGGTCCCATGTTTTCCAAAGTGTGCAAGAAGCGGAAGTCGTTCTTTGTAACCATTGAACGTCCGTCTTGTCCAAGTCCGCCAACTTCCAAAGTAGCCCAAATTGGGTCGCCAGAGAACAACTGATTGTAAGATTCAATTCTTGCAAAGCGAACCATTCTGAACTTCATAACGATATGGTCAACAAGTTCCTGAGCCTTTTCTTCTGTTAAAGTTCCGTTTTTCAAATCGCGTTCAATGTAAATGTCAAGGAATGTAGAAACACGACCAACAGACATTGCAGCACCGTTTTGTGTTTTTACTGCACCAAGATAACCAAAGTAAAGCCACTGGAATGCTTCTTTTGCGTTCTTTGCTGGTTTAGAAATATCAAAGCCGTATGCTTTTGCCATTTCTTTTAAGCCTTTAAGAGCGTTAATTTGGTCTGTAACTTCTTCGCGAAGGCGGATAACTTCTTCTGTCATTGTTCCGTCGCCAATGTTTGCAAAGTCTTTTTGTTTTTCCTGAATAAGATAGTCAATTCCGTAAAGAGCAACACGACGATAGTCGCCAACAATTCGTCCGCGTCCGTAAGTATCTGGAAGTCCAGTTAAAATATGTGCAGATCGAACTGCTCTGTGTTCTGGTGTGTAAACATCAAAAACACCTTGGTTATGTGTTTTGTGATATTCTGTAAAAATCTTGTGAAGTTCTGGATTTGGTTTGTAACCGTACATTTCGCAAGATTCTTCTGCCATACGAATTCCACCGTAAGGCATAAATGCTCTTTTTAAAGGTTTGTCTGTCTGAAGACCAACAACCTGTTCAAGTTCTTTTCCTTCCGGACAAATATATCCAGGTCCGTAAGAAGTAAGACCTGAAACAACATCTGTTTCCATATCAAGAACACCACTGCGCTCTTTTCCGTCCAAACCGATGGACTTTTTGTTGTGTTCTTCCTTCTGAAGTTTCTGCAATTCATCGAACAATTTTTTTGTTGCAGCAGTTGGACCAGCAAGGAATTTGTTGTCTCCGTCATAAGGAGTGTAGTTGTTCTGGATAAAATCGCGAACATTAACTTCTTCCTTCCACAAACGACCTTCAAAACCTTTCCATTCGTCTTTCTGGATCATAGTTTTTATACCTCTCAAAAAAATGATTTTATTTTTAAGTCATTTAAATAATACTTCAAAGAATGTTAAAACTCAAATAAAATTCAATCAAAAAAACTATATTTAGCGTAGTTTGATAAAAAAAATATAAAAAAAACACTATTAATTTTTCTTAAGTTTGAATTTTAAATATTTATCCATTTTTTTTTATATTTATGCATTTTTATTTGTTTTCGTCCATTGGAATATTGCGAATTTTTTTTACGTAAATTTTTCGCATTAAAAATAGCGACATTCCAACAGACATAAATTCCGCAATTATAAAACACCACCAAACATTATCAACATTTCCTGTTTTAGAAAGAAGATACGCTGACGGCAAAAATACTACAATTTGGCGACTAAACGAAACAATCATACTGTAAATAGCATTTCCAAATGCCTGAAAAACAGAAGAAAGCGTAATTGCAACTGCCGCTCCCAAAAAACTTGGTGCAATTATTCGCAAAGCAACAATTCCCATTCGCTTCATTTCTGGAGTTGCGCTAAAAAGCGAAAAAAGTTCACCCGGAATAACTTCAAATAAAATTGCACCAAACGTCATAATTAAAAGTGCTAAAAGCAACGCTCCGCGAATTGTATTTGTAATTCGCTTATGATGCAAAGCCCCGTAATTATACGCAATAATTGGAACAATTCCGTTACACAAGCCAAAAACTGGCATAAAAATAAAACTGTTCAACTTAAAATAAACACCGTAAACTGCAATAGCAGTGTCTCCGCCATTTGGCGTTGAACCTAAAATTAAGTTCATAAAATACGTAATTAGCGAAGTTATAGATGTCATCAAAATAGAAGGAATTGCAACTTTATAAATTTGACCAATAATGCGCGCTTCTGGAATAATATTTTTTAATTTAAACTGAATATCGTGATTTTTCTTAAGATTTAGCGTAAGCGAAACAAAAAGTCCTATAATTTGACCAAGAACAGTTGCCAACGCCGCACCTTGAATTCCTAGTTTAGGGAATGGTCCAATTCCAAAAATTAAAAGAGGGTCAAAAACGCAGTTAAAAACCGCGCCTACAATTTGCGAAATCATAGAAAGAAACGTTCGTCCAGTTGCTTGTAAAAGCCTATCAAGCATACTTCCTATAATTGGTCCCATTCCTAAAACAAGAATAATATCTATATATTGCTTTCCGTATTCAATTATAAGCGGATTTGAAGTTTGCGAACGAACATAAAGGTCTGTAAGTCCAGTTCCAACAGTTGCAAAAACTAGCCAAGTAATAAACGAAAGTAAAATTCCGTTCATTGCAGAACGATTTACATCTTCTTGATTTTTTTGTCCTAAACGTAGCGAAAGCAAAGCGTTTACACCAACAGATGTGCCAACGCCAAATGCTGTCATTAAGTTTTGTATTGGAAATGCCAAAGAAACTGCGGTTAGTGCTTCTGGTCCAATCATTCCAACAAAGATTGAATCTACAATGTTATACAATGCCATAATAAGCATAGAAAACATTATAGGAAGCGACATATTAAATATAAGTTTTATTATGGGCATTGTGCCCATTTTGTTTTCTGTAGCCATATTGTAAAAGTAAGAACACTATTAAAAATCCTAAAAAGTGGGTTCCAACAACGGCGAAAAATGAACCTTCCCAGCAAACTTGGGGCCTTTCATTTTTTCGGTTTCGCAGGGGCTCAACCGCACGTCGCTAAAATCGCTACGTCACTCGCGATTTTACGGCTTTGCCGTCGCTCGTTTTGTCCCACTTTTTAGGATTTTTACAGTATTTTTACATTTTCCTTAATTTAATCAAGAATAGAATCTAAATCTTTGGTTATTTGGTCTTTGTTCATTTTTTGACCAATAATGCAAAGTTTTATCATTCTGTCGCCTACTTTTTCGTCCCATTCTTCGCGCATTTTTGGTTCTTGCGCAAGAATTTCTTCTTGTTCAGATTTTGGAGCGGCAGCAAGCCAAGTTCCAGATGCTCCGGCAGAAATTTGACGACCAGAAGTTTCAAAAACGTAAGCCATATTCTTTTCGTCGCTAAACCAAACAACGCCTTTAGAGCGAATAATGCTTCTTGGCCAACGACCAGCATAATCTTCTAGTTTTGCGCGATTAAATGGACGACGGCGATAATAAATAAATGTTCCAATTCCATATTCATCTTCGTCGCTACCAGAATCGCCTTCGTGTTTATGTTCGTGATGATGATGTTCATGCTCTTCGTGATGTTCACCATGTTCGTCGTGTTCATCATCGTCGTCATCATCTTCGGCTTCTTCTGCTTCCAAATGTTGAACCCAAGCAGCACTTTCAAAAACTGTATCAAAATCAAATCGGCTTGTGTTTAAAATATCGTCTACATCAACATTTCCACGTTCTGCTTCTATAACTTTTACGTGTGGTTGCAACGCTTTTACAACTGCGCGAACTTTTTTCATTTCTTCTGGAGTTACCAAATCTTTTTTGTTTATAATCAAAGTTGAACAGAATTCTATTTGCTGAACTAAAAGAGATTCAATATCTTCTTCTTCCATATCTTTTTTAAGAAGTTTGTCTCCACCAGAAAATTCGTCTACAAGACGTTTTGCATCTACAACAGAAACTACGTTATCCAAACGTCCATTTTCTATTTGCATAATTGCTTGCGCAAT